>MEOQ01000007.1 GCA_001769275.1 Bacteroidetes bacterium GWF2_43_63
CTTCAGAGCTAACCAAAGAGGTGTTGTTGACACAAGTTTTTTCCTATTCAGATTGCACAAACTTTTTGCTTTCTCCCCAAGAAATTGATGTGACCCCTTTTATAGGCAGACACGACAGGAAGCAAGGCCTGAGCAGTTTCGTTGTTGAGACGAATGTTTCCCGGTTCACTATCAAATGCGCTTAGGTCAATGCCCATGCGGAATGTAAGCTCTGGAGAATAGAACCAGCTGAAGTCACTTTTGATTGAACCCTGGTATATATGCGAGTCCCAGTAATCACTATTTTCTTTCCATATCTGAACAAAATAATTGTAACGACTGTAATAAATAGTTGTGTTACTAAACAGCTTGTCGTTGAAGATGTGGTTCCAACGCAGTGTTCCGAGGTTGTTGCTCCAGTTGATGCCCGATGTTCTTGCTGCAGATGATTTCACGAAATACTCGTCCCTGCCACCATACATGGTTAGAAAAATGCGGTTGTTGCGATTGATTTTAATATTCAGTTTTGAATTGAAATCGGAAAAACCCAGTATGAGATTTGAGTGGTTAAGAGATCTTGAGATCCAGCCGAGATTTGAAGTTCGTAATGCAACATAAAACGAAGAAACATTTTTTTTGAATGGCGCTTCAATGGCCAGTGAGTTTGCAAACAAGTTTGTACTGCCGTTCAGTCCGAAGCGCTCCATATTGCCATCCTTTAGCTGCATGTCAATTACCGACGACAAGCGACCTCCGTATTGCGCTGGTGCATCGCCCTTATAGATGTCAATATTTTTTACAGCATCCGGAACCATCGAAGTGAAAAAACCAAACAAATGCGAAGCATTGTAAACCGGCGCCTCATCTACCAAAATGAGATTCTGATCGTTTTTGCCGCCGCGTACAAAAAAATACGAAGACCCATCTCCCTGACTCTGAATGCCGGGTACAGACTGCAGACTTTTGATCGGATCCGCTTCGCCGGCAAAACCTGGCATCTGTTGTAACACAACCGGATTAAGGTTGATCATGCCTGCCCGCAGGTTGTCGCGCCAGTCTTCGTTGTCCTTATCCGAGACAATAACCACTTCCATCTGCAACTGCGACATGCTGAGCGGAACCGATATCTGCTCGTTTTTTTTCAGGTCAATCGGAACGATTTTTTTATTGAACCCCATGAAAGAATAGACCAGCTCATACTTTCCGGGCTGAAGCGAGAGAGAATAAAACCCGTAACTGTTTGCAATAACGCCCGTGGTAGTGCCGTTTATGTATATCGCTGTACCAATGAGCATTTCACCAGTAGTGCTGTCAGTAACATGACCACTGATGGTGTATTTTGTCTGATCTTCAGGAACCGCCTCCTGTTGCTTCTTTCCGCCTTTGAGCACCACCTGTTTTTCGACAATGGAGTAGGTGATTCCGAACGGTTTGAATAAGTCGTCAAGAACATTGCGCAGCGGTTTGTTGCGGCAGCTGACCGATACTTTTTCACCGAGCGGAATCTGGGAAGGATTATACGAAAAAAGAATTCCGGTTGTATTGTTGATCTCTGTTAGCGCCTGTCGCAACGTGACATCCGAAAGTTTCAGTGTGATTTTTTTATTCAGGTCCTGAGAAAATGAAAAGGTTACAGCGCCCAGAAACAGGGATGCAAGAAGCAGAAACCGTGTGATTGCTTTTGACCGGAACATGATACAAAAATATAAATATTATTCACATCCGTTTCCATTCACCAGAATCTCGTCGCCGCGCCTGGTTACTTTGAGATCGAGGGTTGATTCAAGCACTTTAAGTACGGATTCGAGCGTCTGGCCTTCGAAAGCTACGGTGAGTCTGCATTTGCCGATGGCCGGATTGACGAGTGTGATTTTCTGGTTGTAGGCCCGTGAAATGGTGTACACCACCTGATCGAGTCTTTCATCCTCGAATTTCATGCTGCGTGTATTCCAAACCATGAAATATTTTTCGTACTGCGTTGTGGTTGAAATTTTCTTTGTTGATGGCATGAATACAGCTTCTTCGCCCGGTTTGAGAATGGTTTTTTCTTCGGGCGTTTCCTTGTAATAAGCAGCCACACAACCTTCGATGAGAATGACCTGGACTTTGCCGCCAGGCGCATTGGTATTGATGTAGAATTTTGTTCCGAGCACTTCAACACGCAGATCTCCTGCTGATACAATGAAAGGTTTTTCAGCTTGGTGTTCCACCTCAAAATGCGCTTCACCATTGAGCTCCACTTCGCGTGTGTCGCCCGAAAACTCTTCGGGATATGAAATGCTGGATCCTTTGTTGAGCGAAATATTGGATCCATCGGGCAAGGTTGTTTGAAGCACATCGTTGCTGGCAAGTATTTCTATTGTAGCCGGAGTATCGAAAATAATTTGTTTCAACAGAAAACCAATTGTGAACAGAATAACAAGTCCCGCTGCAACACGCCATATCACCCGCATCTGGTTATTCTTTTCAGGAATAAAGGAAACAGATTTGCCACCCTGTTGCAACATTCTTTTCTGAATGATTTCCCATTCGGCGTCCAGATCAACCTTGCTTTCTATCATTTCCTGAACGACAGCATCGTTGATTTTTTTATGCTCGGCAAATAGTTTTTTATTCTCAGGGTCTTCGAGCAGCCAGGCCGAAAGCTCCGATATTTCCTTCTCGGTTGCATCTCCCGTCAGGTAACGGTTGATCAGGGAAATATAATATGTGTTATCAGAGTTCATTTTGTTTGCTGCTTCTTTTCTATTACACCGTAGACAATGTTTACCCTTATTTAGTTGTTGAAAAATCTGAACATTTCCTGAAATCCATACTGCATAAGCAAAAGCACAGGCAGATAAGGTCCAAGTCGCGACCTGAGATGCGCCAGTGCTTTCGACATCTGTGCTTCAACCGTTTTAACTGAAATCTGCAGACTATCTGCAATCTGTTGGTATTTCATGTTTTCGCTGCGGCTCAGCAGAAAAACTTCGCGGCATTTTTCGGGAAGCTCATTGATGGCCTCGTCGATTTTTGCCTTAAGTTCTTTGCCAAGCAATGCTGAATCGGCGCTTTGAGAGCCAGAGTCAAGCAGCTCTTCAAAATCAATGATATTCTTGTCGAATTTTTTGTTGTCGCGCAGATAATTGAGCGAGCGGGTATAGATGGTCGTTGTGAGATACGATTTCGGATTGCGGGCCATATCCATGCTGTCGCGTTTGTCCCACAGCATGATGAAAGCATCCTGTACAATGCTTCGTGCAGCATCCATATCTTTCACATATTTCATTGAAAAATACACCAGCCCTTTGAATTCCTTGCGGAACAAATCTTCGAAAGCTGATTTGCTTAATGTCTGAGCGATATTTACTGATGATCCTTCCAGAATGTCGGCTTTTGAACTTCAAATATATGTATTCTAAATAATATATGTGGTTTTATTGTAAGCGAAAATGATTTTTGGTGTTTTGTCAGTATTGAGATTGAAATATTGGATTTATCGTGGATCTTGCAGATTGATAATTCCGTACCTGAATTTCCTGCAACGTCAGATCCTTGACATACTCAATAACATCAACAAATGTTTTATAATTCGCCTTGAAATCTTAATGTCATCACATGAAAACTCAAGACCAATAACGCAAAAACAAACAAAACGAAAAACAATGTCAATATAGATCCGTAAACACGTCGTTTCTTCGGCCACTTCTTTATTTTTGAAAAATATAAAAGATATTGACTTTTTCTATTTGAAAGAAAATAATTCAAGGAGATAGATGCAATAAATCCAGAAGCCATAAAAACAATAAAAGAGGTGGTTGGCATATCTTTGACAATAGCGTCAAAGAAATTATTAAGAATGGCAAAGAAAATTATTACAAGTAAATGCATGAATAAGCCAGCTCGGTATGTACTTATGCCATTTGCAGGGTTTTCAAAAACCTTATCAATTTCTCCATTTAAATCATTGACTCCTTTTTTTTTGGATTGTTTTTTAGCAAACGGCATCAAATTCAAAAAGTAAAAAGGGTTCACAAACCTGAAGGCTATGTGAAACTTATAATCAGCTCTGTAAACGAAATAGTATATAGTATTCCAGAATGCTTTCATACTACTAAGCTATAAATATTTCAACAAAAAAGCCGCTCTTACAGCGGCTTTTGAATTAATATTCATCTTCGTTGAAGAAAAAGTCATCTTTTGTCGGGTAATCTGGCCACAGATCCTCGATACTTTCAAATACTTCCTCGTCGTCCTCAATTTCTTTTAGATTATCAATCAATTCCATAGGTGCTCCCGAACGAATAGCAAAATCAATCAGCTCTTCCTTGGTGGCTGGCCAAGGAGCGTCTTCGAGTTTAGAAGCAAGTTCTAATGTCCAATACATAATATCCTCCCTTTTGTTGCAAAAATTAAATATTTCAACGCAAAAAACAAGTTTTCCGACTTTCTTAGATACTTGGTCTAAAAAAGTCGGCAAATATATAAATTTTTATTCTGAAAAAACGACGTGAAGAAAAATAATATCGAAAGCTTCTTTTTCGATAGGTTAGGAATCCTTTAAAACCTTGTTCAATACTGCTAAGTACTTATCCTTGTTGGCAGCAACCGAAAACATTTTGTTAACAGCTTCTCTGGCGGCAGTTCCGATTTTTTGTCTTAATAATTCATCGCCAGCAAGTTCGAGGATTTTATTGGCCCAACCGTCAAAATCATTCACATTCACTAGCATGCCGGTTTCCCCATCACTGAAGGTTTCATTGTTTGTGCCAATTGCGGTGGCAATCACCGGAAGTCCGGCTGCCATGTACAAGAGCGCTTTTCCGCCCCGCTTTCCGTAAACCCAGGGCTCATCGGTGAGCGGATAGAGCCCAATGTCCATTCTCAGCAGATCGCTGGCTTCATCTTCGGCATACCAGGCTTTGGTTTCTACCGGAATCGCCGGATTGGCAAACCTGAAATCAACATCACCAGTAACCAGGACTTTGAATTTTAGATTAGAATTCAGCAATTTCTCAAAAACAGGTTCAATCGATTTTAGATATTTCGAGGTGCTATGGCTGCCACTGTGTCCAAGAATAATTTCTGTGTTTAACGAATAATCCGTTTTCGCCGTAAAGCGATCCACCTGAAGTGTAGTCGGAATATCCGAAACGCGTTTGTTGTATTTCAGCGCAAATTCTTCCAAGGCTGGCGTACTGGTAATCACATGGTCGGCCGACTTCATCAGATAAGACATCTTCTTTTTGCCCTTCAGGTTTTGCAACTTATGATTGGCTTCGCTGGAATGACCAAGAAATATCATATCGTCGATGTCATAGATCAACGCTTTAGAAAACCTTTTCACAAGCCACTCGAAAACAGGGAATCCAAGCGGTGTTACCCAGAGATGAACATATACAATGTCGTAACGACGAAGGCAAAAAAGGTTTGTGATCCGACGAAAATAACCGCACAATGTGTAAAAAGTCTTGGCCAGCCAGTGATTTGGCAAATAGATTATTTTCCAGAATTTCCTGTTGATAAAAGAAGATACCGTGATGTCGAACCCTGCTTTACGGAATTCTCCAAAATACTGCTCATACTTCAACCGCTGGCTTGGAGCGCAGTTTTCGGGGTAGGGACATAAAACCAGAATCTTCTTCACAATGATTGTATTGGCAAACAAAATTAGTAAAGTTGAGCGAAGTTTGAATGTAAAGCTGAGCGAAGTTTTAAACTTCGCTCAACCTTTATTTAACAGCCACATAACCTCCCGTTTTCTTACTGCCTTTGCGAACGATGTAGCCCTTTTTCAGCAGAACCCTTACATGACGGTCGATGGAGCCAAACGGAATTTGCAGCATAACAGACAAATCTTTTGCCATCAGACCCGGATGGGCGGCAACGGTTTTGAACACCAGCAACTGAGGCTTATTCAGTTCAGAATCAGTCGATCGTGAATAAACAGGATTGGAAGATCTATAAACAACTTCAGGCGAGTCGTTCACTGCGCTGTATCTCTGCGTGACTATAACTTTCTCAGGTTGTTTTTTCGTGAAAGTAACCACAAATGAATCTCCGACATGTTTCATAGTTACTGTTACTTCTCCATGTTTTTCTGTTTCACTCAGAATCCTTGGAAAACCGGATCCCCACGACTCAATCAGCCCTGTGTTGTAGAAGATTTCGGCCAGTTTCATATTTCTCGGCACTGATCTGCTTTCGTTGATGATTTCCTCTGGAGTCATGTCTCTGGGTAATTTACCGGGACTCCACACTTCAAGTCGGTCGTCGAAAATCCGGATCTGGATTTGGCTTTTATCGGTGTAGTCTCTGTGGACAATTGCATTCACAATGGCCTCCCTGAGTGCTTCGAGCGGATACTCCCATTTCTCAATTCTTTGCACTCCTCCGTCGAATTCCACGCCCATTCTGATATTTCGTCTTATAAAGGCCATGGCTTGTTCCGTTATTGCAAGTAGCCCGTCATCAAACAAGGTCATGTCGATAATGGTCACCATGTCGCTGCCCTTGAACCTGCCGGCTTTTACACAGGCATTGAAGTGTTCGGTGTTTTTGTCAGTAAAACAAAGATAGGCCGCATTGGTGAGTATTCCGCGATGTTCAAGTTTGTTTTCTTTAATGAAATTGACAATATTAAACCCGGGTTTTTTGGTTGCAATTACTTCCAAAACACGTGGGCTGATAGTGAGATCGGAGAGTTTTTCGCTACATACACTACTGTCGAAATCGGGTTGTTTGTATTTCAGCATTAAATCCCTGATTTCTGCCACTTTTAGTTTCACGTTGCTTTTCCCAACTCTTAAATAAGCTTTGCCGGAAACAAATACGGGCTTGTGCTCAGCTTCTTTGATGGTGATTTCGCAGATTTCAAATGGGCCGTGTGTTTTGACGACAATGGAGGGATATAGAGCTGGATCGCAATTTTCCTTGATTCTGGTGGTGAGCCTTTCAATGGTTTTTTTGCCGATTTCAATTTTAACGGGTTCGCCATCATCATTCATTCCAACGAGAACGGTGCCTCCTCTGCAGTTTGCAAAAGCGCACAATGATTCAAGGATTGCGGATTCTTCCGAAAAGCTTGTTTTGAATTCCATTTCTTCACTTTCTTTCATTTTCCCTCCTTTCAATTATAATTCATCACTATAATTCCACAAAGATACAATAATTCGTCTGAATACTTTCACAACACCCCCAACAATAACACTTTGATAACAATAACTCGTCATTAAAACTCGTCAATAACTGATGAATAAAGCGATGAATAAAATGACGAATAAAAGAGAGTTATTATTGTGGAGATTTATTATATTTGGAAAAATATTAATCATGAGGGGGTTATTATTCTTATCTGTATTTTTCTTAATACTGTCTGTCAGTGCGCAACAGTCTGTTTCAATTCATCAGTTAGAGTCGGAATATTATGCTTCGCATACCAACGCTGATACTATTGCGGCTGCCATTCCCAAGAGTTTGAAAAACACGAACTGCACATTGAATAAGCGTGTTTTTGGGTGGCATCCTTCTTGGGTGGGAAGTAGTGTTTCGAATAATTATCAATGGAATCTACTTTCTGATTTGTGCTATTTCTCGTATGAATTTAATGCCTCGACGGGCGCGCCTACAAACACTTATAATTGGGCTACTGTCGATGTGGTTGATTCTGCTCTGGCAAATGGGACAAGGGTTCACTTATGTGTGACGATGTTTTATCCAACCGACCATACAACGTTTTTTGGCAGTACAACGGCGCAGACTGCGTTAATCTCAAATCTTGTGAATGCTGTTGATTCACGTGGTGCTCATGGTATTAATCTGGATTTTGAAGGTGTGGCTAGTACTCATAAGGCTGCTTTGACAATATTTATTCAGCGTATCGCGGATTCGTTGCACACGCGTGTTCCGGGTGCTGAATTATCTATCGCAATGCCGGCAGTCGACTGGAGTCCTTCGGAATGGGATCTTCCGGCTATTATTCCGTATGTCGATCTTTTTATTTTTATGGGTTATGATTATTACTACGGTGGTAGTGGCACTGCTGGCCCGACAGACCCTCTGTATAATTTTCAGACAACGTATAATTATACTCTTTCAAAAACCATTTCTTATTATCTGCATAAAGGAGTTCCAAAATCGAAATTACTGATGGGTGTTCCGTATTATGGATTTCAATGGCGGACTTCAGCATTAACGGTGCCAGCGAGCACTGTTTCTGGAACTGATTCTTCAAGAACGTATAAAACAATCAGAAACAATTATTCAGGAAATTATTCAGCTGCCAACAGAGGTTGGGATGCCAACAGTCTTTCCAGCTACTGGGCATATTCCAATGCTGGATTAAACTATCAGGCCTGGGTCACCGATGAACAGGCCATGGACTATAGATTTGATCTGGTTAATATTCGGGACATTGGGGGAATAGGCATTTGGGCACTGGCGTATGACGACGGATTCACTGAGTTCTGGGATTTAATTGCGGAAAAGTTCAGCGATTGCTCGGTTGTTCCCTGTGCCGATACCATTTTCGACCTTGGCGGACCAAACCGTCCACATTACTCCTTCGAAGACTTTACCTATACTATTTCTCCAACTGGGGCAACGGGTGTGAGTCTGGCTTTCAGCTCGTTTGAACTGGAGTCCGGCTACGATTCTTTATGGATTTATGACGGACCCACAACCGGATCCTCGTTGATTGGCGGATATAGTGGCACTACGTCGCCGGGGACGGTAACTGCAACTGGGAATTCACTTACATTGCGTTTTTACAGCGATACGCTTACAAATTTGGCCGGCTGGAGTGCAATTTGGACTTGCTCAACAGATGATATTTTGCCAACAACAGCCATTAATGCGCCCGTCGGCTGGCAGACTGATGATTTTACTGTCGCATTTACCGATGCCGACAACAATGCACTGGATGAATCTTTCTGGCAGGTGCTGCATTTCAATGGTTCAGATTGGAAAGGCAACAATAAAGCTGGTTTCATAAATGAAAACTATAATTCATCTGTTCCTTCCGACTGGACTTCGTATCTGGGAAACTGGGTATGGGACAATGGACATCTTTTTCAGGCCGATTCTGCGCTGGGCAATACCAACCTTGCTATTCCGCTTCCGCAGGACAGTAGCCATGTGTGGCTTTATCACTGGCAGCTGAAGTTTGGCGCGGCGGATGCTACCAACAACCGGAGAATTGGTGCCCATTATTTCTGCAGCGATGTTTCACAGAGCAACCGCGAAAACAATTACATGGCGTACTTCCGTTTGGATAATCAACGAATTCAGTTGTATGAATATGTAAGTAATACTTACAACCTGAAGACAGATGTTGCCTATCCTTTTGTGGTAGACACCTGGTACGATGTTAAAGTGTTGTACAATCCGGAAACGGGATACAATGCGGCCTGGGTGAATGACGAACTTGTATCTTATTGGACCGATGCTACGCCCTTAAAGTCTGGAAGCGGGTTTTCTTTGCGTGTCGGAAATAGCAAAGCCTGGTACGACGATGTGAAAGTTTATCAAAGCCGTTCTGCATCAGAGATTGTGACGGTTGGTCCCGACTCGCTTGACATGGTTCAGTGGCAAAACCCCAATCCTTCAACGCCGTCCTGCAGAATTAAATCCATCGTGCTTGATAAGGCGAATCTGTTTTCGACATCTGTGGGTGCCGATGTGGATATTGATTACACAAAACCTGTTTCGCCTTCATGGGTTGGAGATGTTTATGGTCCGACGCAAAGCGACTACGACACATTGTATTATTCCGGAATTTTGCAGAATAATACAGCTTGCGCAGCATCGACAGATCCGAATAGCGGCGTTATGAATTATTTTTTCAGTATGGGTGCTTTTTGTGGCGACACCAGCAGTTACAATTTTGTTTCTTCGAACGACAGCACAGCCAACATTGGCGCGTTTACCAGTAATGGAATGTATTACACGGTTGCTTATTCTGTCAATGGTGCCGGATTGCATTCCGATACTATTTGTTCAGATGGAATTTATGTTGAGCAGTTGACTTCAATTGATGAATCAAGTACTGAAATAAAGGTTTTTCCGAATCCGGTCGAAAACATGCTCAATCTTGTTTTTTCTTTTGACAACAATTGCGAAATCAGAATTTTGAGTTCCGATGGTCGTTTGGTTATGCGCGCTGAAAGCGGTGTTGCTGATCTTGTTCAGTTGGATGTAAGTTTTCTGCAACCGGGCATGTATATGATTGAAGTGATAACAGAAAAGCCATTGCGCTCTGTATTTCTGAAAAAATAATATTACGGATGAAGATTTTTCTGTTATTAATTTTATTGTGTGCTGTAAACGTGCATTCTCAAACGGTTTCGGAAGGTATTGTGATCCCAAATACTTCTGAATATTTTTTGAAATCCGAAATTAATCATGTAAAATATCGGATTAGTATCTCCTTGCCATATCAGTACAATGATAGTGTCAACGCCAGATTTCCCGTTCTGTATTTCCTCGATGGAAACGTCTGGTTGCCGCTTGCAAGTTCGGTTTTGCAAAGTATAAATAAAACGGATGTTGTTGAACCGATCATCATGGTTGGTATTGGATATGAAGTGGAAACTTTTGAATATGATGTAGTACAGCGAACCTATGATTACACACCGACCCAGGATTTTTCTGCTGATTCTTCAATGTCGTTTCGTTATCAAACGCCAATCCGATCAGGTGGAGCAGACACCTTCCTGCTTGTGCTGGAGCAGGAAATAATTCCATTTGTTGATTCACTTTTCAAAACAACTGAAAACAGAACCATTGCCGGGCATTCGCTGGGAGGTTTGTTTGCAACATATGTTATGCTTGAAAAGCCGCGTCTGTTCACCAATTATCTTATTGCCAGCCCCGCAGTATGGTGGGACGAAAATATTTTGCTCCTGCAGCTTAAGGCGAGGGAAAATATGATCATGCCTGCTGGAAAAATATTTTTGGGAATTGGCAAAAATGAAACAAAGCGAATGAAAATTGCTGCGAAAAGCTTGAATAAATATCTGCGAAAAAATGTGAAAATCAAAAATACATATCGCTATGAAATTATCCCTGACAGCGATCATTTTTTCATGATCCCTTATGCGATTACGAAATCCCAGCTCTTTATATTTGCACCAGAAAAATGATTAAAAAAATCCCCGGCTAACCTCACGGTGCCGGGGCAAAATATAACCAACCATGATTTATTTTTCTTTCAAACCAATGAAAGATCAGTAAGATTGTACGCCAATGGTGTAGGATCCCGCTGAAAGGCTGCTGATATCAACCTTTGGGTCATCGGTAGTAGCTTCAACATGCATCAGGATTTCACCTTTATTATTAAGAATGTAAATCTGATCACCTTGTGAAGCGCCCGTTACTGTAATGGTTTTATAAACGGGGTTAGTGATTATTTCTTTTATTACCGGAGCTTTGAAAACTTCGCTGCAGGTGCAGGTAACAACGTCAGATTCTAATCCGGAGGTGTATGAGCGGGCAATAGTTTTGTTAATGGTACAGACAATGACCGGTCCCGTAGCTCCGGCTACTTCTGTGGAATCTTTTACATCGTCGATAGCTGCTGTGACCTGAAATGAGGCCAATAGCGCAGAAATTAAAAGGAACATTAGTGTTTTCATGACGCAGAGTTTTTTTGGTGTCGTTCGTGTTATAAAGTTAGTTAAGTGAGTGAGCGAAAACAACAGTTTTCTACCAAATTCGTTAGTATGACGTCATAAAACAGCATTTTGTTACACAATAGGATATATCGGTTGAAAAGGCCAGTTTGCACAAAATTCTCCGGTTTTGTGCATGAAAATGGGCGATTTGTAGTGATTGTCCAGACGGAAATTAGGTCAGAGTCTGTTAAATTACAGAATTCCGAAATAAATCCACAGGAGTATAGCTCCAAAAGATATGATTAATGTTAACAAAGTGACTATGATTCCTGACTTAAAAAATTCAAGAAAACGGATCTTAATATCGTGTTTCGATGCAGATTCAATTACAATAATATTTGCGACAGCACCAATGATCGTTGCATTACCCGCCAGCGTGGATGCCGATGCCAGGGCTATCCACAACATTTCGCTGTTTGCTTGCTGCATAAAAGGCAGAAATGCGACAGTAAAAGGGACATTGCTTACTATCTGCGAAGCCAATAGACTAATACCGTGAACTGCAGCCAGCCCGCCCGCATCTTTACTCAATGGATAAAACGACAATAGGTTTTCAAGTGCCCCGGAATTTTCAAATCCTTTGACAACAACAAACAATCCGGCGAAAAACAGGAGCAGTACCCAATCGACCTTCTTGATGACATTGCTGGGTTTGATACGGCCGACCAGTAATATAAGGGATGCTCCGGCAAGAGCAATGATGGGAATCGGCAACCCGAGCGGTTTCCCAATAAAGAAAAAAATGACGACCAGTACAAACACCGGAACTGACCAACGCATTTTGCGGAGCCGGAAACCAAAGGTGTGTGGTTGATTTATGACTTGTATTTTATTTTCAAAATCCTTTTTATACAACAGACGAATGACCGGAATTATTACAAACAGTCCAATCAATGAAACCGGTGCCAGCAGCCACAGAAAGCGTGCATAAGCAATTCCGCTGTTAATGCCAATCAGCATGTTTTGTGGGTTGCCGGTTATGGTCATTACTGAACCAATGTTTGACGAGAGGATGACCCCAATTAAATATGGAATCGGCTTTAATCCAGAATGTCTGCAAATTGCTATAACAATTGGCGTGAACATAAGTACAACCACATCGTTGACCATGAATGCCGATGCCAGTCCGGTCACAAAAACAATGATGGTGAGCAGTCTGCGCTGATTACCTGCAAGTCCCATGGTTTTCGCTGCAAGCCAATTAAAGAATCCATCGAGCTGCATAACAGCAATGATAATCATCATGCCCATCAACAGGGCAATGGTATTGAAATCGATGGCTGCGAGCGCTTCGGCTGGTGTTAAGACTCCAAAAATTACCATAGCAACCGCACCAAAAAATGCAGCTGACGGCCGGTCAATATTCACATAGGGCAGGCGCGTGAAAATGATACCCAGAAATGTTATGATGAATATTATAATGGCAGTTTGCATGAATGCAAAAGTAGTTTTTTTGCCTATTCGAGTGAATGAAAATCGTGGTTGATAGATTCAGAACCATAATTAATTTCGAGATACGACGAGCCATCTTCGTCGTCGTGGCACTGATCCATGATGATGTAATTTGTCGGTCCCAGCTCGGATTCATTGCGATCGTGATCGTGCCCGCCGATTACATAATCTACCTCATACCGGGCACACAGATCGAGTAAAACATTCACTTCTTCTATTGGCAAGCCAGATGTGGTGCCGAATCCGTCCTTAAAGACATTCAGATGTGTGGCAATAGTGATGTGACGAGCCGAAGAATGAAACGATTCAAGAACTTCCGTAAGCCAGTCCAGCTGCAAACTTCCGAGTGTGCCGCTGCCACTGTCGAGAATAATAAAAACGTCATTTCCTGCGGGAGTACTTACAACAAAATAATATGACGATGCACCGAAACGTGGAAAATACTCATCCCAGCCACCGAAATACAAATCATGATTTCCCGGCGTGAAAAACCAGTTGACGGAATCAGCTGTATTCATGAGGGTCTCAAGAGTGTCATAACTTTCAGGGTGACCGCGCGTGATATCGCCCGCCACAACCAGAGCGGCTGCTGACGGTGATTTTGCAGCATTGAGAACAAGGTTGAATTCTTCATATGTTCCGATATGAGTGTCGCTGCAAAACAAAACTGAATAATCGGAATCCGGTATCAAAATTATCTGAAACGGATGTGTGCTGCTCCATTCCTGCGACATTTCGAAACGCTCATTGGCATTGTATTTCGAGTGAAATGCGCCGGTTTCATCGAGATCGTGAAAACAGGATGCGAGCGAAACGGGAAGCAATAGAATGATTATTTTCCACTTTTCCATACCAGGCCTCCTTTCACAAAGAATCCATAATATTGAGCTTGCAGATTGGCGCCGCCAGACTGTTGTAGCCAGCATTCCGCATACAATTGCATCGATTTTGAAATATTATTTTCGTATCGTCCGAACAGCATAGGCATCGTTTCCTGATTGAAGAAAAATCCGTTGGTATTGCTGAATCCAATTCCGATGTTCCATGGATGATCTGTTTTTTTCAAATGGTAAGAAAAACAATACAAAAAGTTCCGCCATTCCTTTTTTATCGCTGTTCCCGCACTATCGGCTTCAGGCCACTGTTCGAGCGCTTTTCCACTGAGCCGCCAGATGCGGGAATTATTTCCGATCATAGCTCTCAGGTGATTGTTTTCAGTACTGAATTCCACGACCAGATTCAGTTCGCGGATATATTCCGAAAACGGCCTGCAGAAAAAACCTCCGTAAAGCTTGTATTCGTGCTCTTTGACGATCATTTTCCTTTCTGCATTTATTGTCCACACATCGAGGATTGTATTTTGCGGATTCAGCAGCGCCAGTTCGGTTCCAGCCCCCAACGTCCAATTGTTTATTTCATATGATGGACAGAGCGCCAGATTAAGAAATCCTTCCGGTTTGGTTTGATTTTGCCCCGATGTCAAGGCTGATTCAATTTCCAGCTGGCCTGAAGCATAGGATGCAATAAACAAAAGTAATGTCAGACAGATTGTTTTAAGAACATTCATGCAAATGGTTTGTTTACAAAAATAAGGAACTTCTGATTGACAGAAACATGCGATTCTCAGCTTATTATGAAATAAATGTGAATACAACTATGAATTTGGAATTCTTTTTTTTAATTTTGCGCTTCATCTCAAAATCAAAACTATGGGACGCGCGTTTGAATATCGTAAAGCCAGAAAATTCAAAAGATGGGGCAATATGTCCCGCATGTTTACCCGTTACGGCCGTGAGATCACCATGGCTGTGAAAGAAGGCGGATCGAATCCTGAATATAACACCCGGCTCAGGGCAATCATTCAGAACGCCAAGAGCGACAACATGCCCAAGGAAAATGTTGAGCGCGCCATAAAAAAGGCCACCGAAAAAGATACGGCTGATTACAAGGAAGTATCATTCGAAGGCTATGCTCCTCATGGAATTGCCGTTTACGTTCATTGTGCGACCGACAACAATACCAGGTCTGTGGCAAACATCCGCAGCTATTTCAATAAATGCAACGGAAGCATGGGCACCAATGGTTCGGTAAGTTTTATGTTTGATAAAAAGTGTGTATTTATTTTTAAGGATACAGGTCAGGATATCGAAGAACTGGAGCTCGAGCTCATTGATTCTGGCGCCGAAGAAATCTTTAAAAACGAAGACGGCATACAGGTCTATGGCGATTTCGGCAGCTTTGGAACACTCCAGAAGGCCATTGAGGAAAAAGGATTTGAAATTACCAAAGCCGACTACGATTATCTGCCAAATGTTGAGCTGAAACACCTCTCACCCGAAGAGCAGGCCGACGTGGATAAACTCATCGAAAAGATTGAGGAAGACGACGACGTGGTGCGGGTTTATACGACTATGGCATAGCGCACAGGGCACAACGCACAGCGCATGGTACATGGAAGCATGACAATGCACTAGATATTCAACCTCTCTGCGTCGCGGAGAGACCTGAGTGCGTTGAATAAGCACAAACACGATGCAAAGCACAGATGGCTCTGGGCTCAACGTTACATAATTAATGTTTGACCTAACAGTAATTATTAAGCGCTGAAACCCAATGTCACCATAGTATTCTTGTCACGACTGTCACGTTTGTCACGCGTAACGCCTGTAACGCGTAACGTTTGTAACGACTGTAACGCTTGTAACGAATAAATCATTTTGTTTTCTTTACTTTGTACAAACGCTTTCAACATGACTGAGCAATTCCTGACTTTCAACAATAAAAAACTGACATACGCCATCCATGGCTCCGGGCCAGCTGTGATGCTGATTCATGGATATACTGAATCAAAGGAAATATGGTTTCCGATGGCGCAAAAGTTGGGCGAAAAATATACGGTTGTAATGCCCGATTTGCCCGGCCATGGTGGCAGCGATGTGATTGAAAATCTGTCGATGGAAATCATGGCGAAGCAAATGGATGTATTAGCCGATAAGCTGCAGTTGGAGCGGTTTACGATGATTGGTCACAGCATGGGCGGCTATGTAACGGCTTGTTATGCCGCTTCGAACGAGCACCGTCTGAATGGATTTGGTTTTTTTCATTCAAGCGCACGCGCTGATACTACAGATGGAAAAACAAATCGTGAGCGAGTGATGGACATTATTGCAAACGATCACGGAGACTCATTTATAAACATGTTTGTGCCTGATTTGTTCTTTGAAGGTAATCGCGAAAGACTGATGGATGAAATAAAGATTATTCAGCAGCGCGCACTCAAAATCAGCAAGCAGGCATTGATTGAATCGCAGAAAGCCATGGCTGCGCGGATGGGGTATATTGATCTGATAGCCGATACAAAACTTCCGGTTTTATACATCATTGGCAAGCAGGACAATAAATCGGATTACAATCTGGTGCTTGCACAGGCAGCGCTTGCAAAGCGGGCTTTTGTACTCTCACTCGACGATTGCGGGCACATGGGATATCTCGAAAAATTCGACGATTGCCTTGCTGCCCTTGAAGGATTTTTGATGGCGTGTAATGTAAATTGCAGAGTCGTTTCATGAAACGTCTCTGCAATTATTTTATCAGCCGAAATTAATTTCTTTGATTTCAAAAATATTTCCCGCTTTGTCTTTGATATAGCGACCGGTGCGACCGTTGTCCTTCTGAAATTCGATTACATTGTATCCTTTTTCCTTGGCTTTTTCAACAAGACTTTCGGCTTTCCAGTACTCGAGTGCCAGATGACTCATGCTGCCTGATTTTTCTTCGGGGCAGACCAATAATTCAATAATCAGCTCGAATTGCTTCATGCGCACAACTTCAATCAGGTTGCATATTCCGAAAACATTTTCTGCCGTTTTATTGTTCAAATCAAAACGGTTCAACTCCTGAAAACCAAGAATATCACGATAGAAATCGTTGATTTCATTTTTGTTCTGAATATGAATTCCTATATGACGCAGCATAACATTGCTATTTAAAAAAAACACCCTGCCATGACAGGGTGTTTCGGTATTTATAAAAACTATTCTTCGTCTTTTTCCTGATCTTCGTACGTTTTGAGCAGAATGGTCTGAACATCGGTTGGCACCTGTTGGTATTCGGCCATTTTCATAGTATAGGTTGCTTTTCCCGAAGTGAGTGAACTAAGCGCTGTTGAATAACGGTTCATTTCGGCCAGCGGAACGCGGGCTTTAATTTTCTGATAGTTTCCTTCGCTGTCCATGCCCATTACAACAGAACGTCGGCCCTGAAGGTCAGTCATTACATCGCCCATGCGATCGGAGGGAACCATGACTTCAACATCATAAATCGGCTCGAGGATCTTTGGACCTGCATTTTTGAAAGCTTCTTTGAACGCCTGTCGACCAGCGAGCTTGAATGAAAGTTCATTTGAATCAACCGGGTGCATCTTTCCGTCATATACATAAACAACGATGTCGCGGGCATAAGATCCTGTGAGCGGACCTTCTTCGATTTTTTCCATGATACCTTTCAGGATGGCAGGCATAAAGCGTGCATCGATGGCACCACCAACAATACAGTTGTTGAAAACGAGTTTTCCACCCCATGGTAAAATATGCTCATCCGATCCACGAACAGGAAATTCAGTTACCCAGCTCATGCCTTCACGCCATGGTTCGACCATCATGTGAACTTCGCCAAACTGTCCGGCGCCACCCGATTGTTTTTTGTGGCGGTACATTGCTTTGGCAGGTTTCGTAATGGTTTCGCGATAAGGAATTTTAGGAGCATACAGTTCCACCATAACCTTCTCAAGGGATTCCATATGCCATTTGGCAGCGTTCATGTGCATTTCGCCCTGACAGCTGACAATGATCTGCTTAAGCTCTTTCGAATATTCTACAAGAATGGTAGGATCAATTTTTTTCAATTCATTCAATACAGCACCAAGCTTTTCATCGTCCGAAGCATTCTGCGCTTTAATGGCGGTACGGTATTTTGGTTCCGGATATTGAATAGAAACGATTTCTTCGTCAGAATTTTTCGGATTGTTGAGCGTTTCGTTTGTTGAAGTGTTTTTCAGTTTCACAGTAGCTACTATGTCACCGGCTACAGCTTTTTCAAGTTTCTCACGGTTTTTACCGGCAACGGCAAAAATCTGGGTGATACGTTCTTTGGTGCTGTTGAGACCGTTGACAACATCCGATCCTTCGGAAATTTCACCGGCTGCGATTTTGAGGAAACTGATTTCGCCCAGGTGCTGTTCAATGCTTGTTTTGAAAACAAATGCACAGAAAGGATCAGATGATTTGTAATGATATTCTTTTCCGCTTTTCGATTTCATTGGAACACCCTGAAGCGGTGAAGGTCCAAACTGAGCAACGAATTCCATCAGGCGGCCAGTACCCATATTGTGTTTTGAGCTGGCGCAAAGCAATGGAAAAATATTACGCTGAATGATACTTGCGGCAAGACCATTGACGAGTTCTTCCTCGCTCAGGTCGCCGTTTTCGAAGAATTTTTCCATCAATGCTTCATCTGATTCAGCTGCAGCTTCAATCAAAGCAGTGCGCATTGCATCGGCTTTGGCTTTTTCGCTTTCTGGAATATCAAGTACTTCCGGTTTACCACCGTTAGCGGGATATTTATAGAGTTTCTTTGTGAGTACGTCAACAACAGCGTTGAATCCAACGCCCGTAGCAACAGGGTACTGAACAGCAATCACTTTGTTGCCAAACTGGCTCTGGAGCTCGCGGAGCACCTCGTCGAAGTTGGCTTTTTCGTGATCAAGCTGGTTCATGACGAACATCACCGGCTTGTTCATGCGGGTAAGATTGCGCCAGCTGATTTCGGTGGTAACTTCAATACCGTTCTGGGCATTGATGAGCATCACAGCGAGGTCGCTCACAGTGAGAGCTGCAAGTACTTCGCCTACGAAATCGTCGAAACCCGGAGTGTCGATTATATTAATTTTCTTGCCGCTGTATTCGGCATACAGAACGGTTGAGAAAACGGAATTCTGTCTTTCGAGCTCTATTTCACGGTAATCCGAAACAGTGTTCTTGTCTTCAACAGCGCCACGGCGGTTAATCACACCACCTTCAAGCAGAAAACACTCGGCCAGAGTCGTTTTTCCAGATTTGGCACCGCCAACCAGTGCGATGTTGCGGATATCTCCAGTCTGATACACTTTCATATGTTGTTCTGATTTAAATTTGTAACGATTTCAATTTAAAAGGAGCACAAAAATATGAATTTATTCGGATTGACAACATTGGAAAGCGTAAATATGAAGAAATTAGGAAGAAAAGGACTGTCTCGAATTTCGATTCTCTGATTTTTACTACACCAACTCCGATAATTTCAGCGTTGTATTTCTATTTCTGATTGTCATCATCCGGTATTCGGGCAACGCAATTATTTTCGGCAAGCGGCTCTGCGATTCCTTTTCAATCAATTTTGAAAAATACAAAACGCCATGGCCGGCTGCCGCGCAATCCACACCTTCCTTTAAAGATATTTTTGGAAGCAATGTTTCTGCGTTTATTTCGGGATCGAGAAAGGCAACATCGTATTTGAATAATGCGGGCTCAGCGCCAAACCAAAGTGGTGCGTTTGTGACCACGTTGCGGAGTTGTTCAGCGGAAAGCAACACAAGCGGAATGTCGGTACCCATATATTTTTTCAGGTTGATTGTAATTTCCTTTTTGATTTTTGCAACATCAGAAATTTCGCAAGAAAACATCACATTGCCGCTCTGGATATACGTTTCGACATCTGAAAAATCGCATTGTTCAAACAAGGATTTGAGATCTTTCATCGGAATCACATTCTTTCCGCCGACATTGATGCCGCGGAGGAGAGCAACATAGCGGGTTTTCATGCTTTGTGCAGTTATATTTTGCAATCAAAGATATTCTGTTTTCCGGATTTTTCTGAGTAAAGAGAATCTAAAAAGCACCGTATTTCTTACTGAGTTTGTGCAGATGTCTGCATCAGCTTTGCAACGACTTGGGAAAAATAAATAATAAATTAATTTGGGGGATTGCATTTTGCTGATTAAGCGACTATATTTGTGCTGTTAACTTAATCAATTATGAAAATATTTCCATGGTTGCTTTTTTTAATTCTGTTTTATCTGAGTTTTACTCCGATAATTGTAAACGCGCAAACTGCCCAACTGCAAAACGGTTTTTCATTACACGAACCAGTGCTGAAAAATATTTTTGATATAAATTATTCAGACAGTGTTCAAAGTCATTTTGCAATAAAAATAAATCCGTTGCAATGGTTATGGGATGACATTCGAATTGGATTTGAATATCCTCTATTTCGTAAAGTTTCTCTGGAATTAAAGATTGGCATAAAAAGCTCTTCATTAAATCTCTGTGAAGAGAAGTATAAATACTCTTTTTATAATGACAGTACTGGGTTAAATGAAGTGCTGAAATACAACAGCACTGGATTTAATATTGGATTAGCTACAAATATCTATTTTAATAACTCCCTGTATCTACAACTATTTCTTTTTTACAAAAGATATAAATATATTTTTGCAGATGAATATCAATGGTATAGTGGGCCATATAGTTATATCCCAGAATATAATAATGAACGAGCCGATTATAATAAATCAGTCATTGGTTTTGAGTTGTTATTTGGAAAAGTATTCTGCAAAAACAAATTTCTGATTGACATTTATTCGGGAATTGGAATTCGGTATAAATGGCGTGAACTGATGGGCAATAATTATGATTGGATATATGGAGTGCCTGATTTTCACAGATCAAAGAAAATGGTTCTGCCAACTGCTCACCTTGGAGTTAATATTGGTTGGACATTTAAAAAAACTAAAAAACAATAACTATGAAAATTAGGCTTGTTATTTTTTGTGTTTTTTCTATTGCCTTTGTTGAGATAAATGCTCAGCCAGCAATCCATTTTAATACGCAAAAGGAAAAATACTGGCTTTATAAAGAAGGATTAAAAAACTTCATGATTTTCTCACAGGACGAAAGTGAGTTTGGATGTGATATTCCTGCAAGGAATAGAGATGCCAATGACGTAGTACGTTGGAGTGATGAAGCTCGTATGATTGGGTATTATATTGCAACTCTTTCCATGGAATACGATCTACAGATAAAATCTGGGTTATCTTCAAATAGCCCAGAAGTGGAGCAAACAAAAAAAGAATTGTTTTTTGCGTTAGAGGCAATTAATAGACTTGATTGGGAAGCAGAACAATCCTGGGACTGTTCTGCATGCATTGGTGATGGATTTTGTGAAGATAATATTAATGGTTTTTTTATCCGGGATGATGTCCCTAGAGATTTTGAAACTAATCAAACCTACATCGATAAATTAAACGAATCCTGGGTGCCTATTCACGATGGACATAGAGTTAAATGTATTGCATCATCTTATATTGCTTATGTGAAGCACGGGTCTGAAATGAGTCAAGATCATTTGGCATTTTTATTTTTAGGGTTTGCATGCGTAAAGCATTTTTTACCAGAAAACGAAAACTACATGAATAAGATATTTTCAGATGGAAAGAGCTCAACTCGATCATTTGTTAAAGAAGTTCAAGAAATCACAGTGAGAATTATTGACTATCTCGTATTGCATGATTGGACTTATTGGAATATATGTGAAAGCAGATGTGTGCATGGTGTTAATAATGAAAAAGATGAAAATGTTTGTTTTGCAAATGAAAACGGCTCTCATACAGGTTCTCTTTGTGAAAGAGGAGGTGCAAATGCTTTTTATCACGCTGTTGGATTTGCCGCTTCCGCAAAATTTATAACAGAAGGAAGTATTTATGAACAACACGCGATTAATGTGTTAAATAGTGTATATTCATATTTACATAATAATTACTGGTGATTATTCCGGTGATTCAGCGCCACCATTCCGGTGCAATCGGCGCCACCTGAAAGGGGGCGGATTTGTGATGCAATATTAGTCAATTTTTTCTGATTTTTTCTTTCGAAGCGATTCACCTTTGAGCTCAAAGCGATGAGCATTGGCTGACAATCTGTCCATAATAGCATCGGCAATGGTGTCTTCAGCGATGTAGGTGTACCATTTTTCGACCGGGAGTTGCGAACAGATGAGTGTTGATTTCAAGCCGTACCGATCTTCGAGCATCTGAAGAAGAGCCAGACGAGTGACTTTGTCCATGGGGTGTAATCCGAAGTCATCGAGTATGAGCAAGTGCGTCTTCTCAATTTGGTTGAGCATTTTAATATAAGTGCCATCAAGTTTTGTTTGTGCAATGCGTTCCAAAAAGCGCGTCATGCCGAGGTAAAGTGTCTTGTAGCCCATCGAGCAGGCTTGCCTGCCGATGGCGCAAGCCAGATAACTTTTTCCGCAGCCTGTAGCGCCTGTAATCAGTATGTTTTCGTTTCGTTCAATAAAACTGCAATCAGCAATTGCCATGAGTTTTTCCTGATGAAGATTTCGGGCAGAGCTGCACTGTACCTGTTCCAAAACCGCATGGTAACGTAGTTTGCTTTGTTTGATGTACGTTTGAGTTTTCAGGTGTTGCCGGTGTTGCATTTCTGCTTCGGAGAGCCTGGCCACAAGTTGATGGAGTGTTGGTTGCTGTTGTACAGGCATTGTCAGGATGGCCTGATAAGCATCGGCCATGCCCTGTAGTTTAAGCTCCCGGAGCCGATCTAATGTGATTTGTGTGTTCATAATATTTGTGTGTTAGTGATAAGCCTTTGCACCTCTGATGTTTTCGTGATCCGGTATGGATGAAAAAAGCTGTATCTGTTCTTCGTTTTGCTTGTCGAGATTATTTGTCAGAATGTTGCTTACCAGCCCGTAGGTTATCCGTGGTGCTGTCAATGCACGTCTGCAGGCCATTTCGAAGCGGTCCGATCCATACTTGCCAGATAGCCTGAGCAGCCCAAGACAGGCGTTATATGTTTGTTCGGTAAAAATCTTTGATTGTAGCACCCGGGCCATAACCTGCGAAGAGCACTCTCCGATTTCCCTCGATCTTTTCAAAAAGTAATCGGCGTCCCAGCCCTTTGTTTGCGCGTATTTCCGGTGTTTCTCCGGCATATGTTCTTCCATTGTGCTGTATCCGTGATTGCGCGCATTGCGCTTGTGCACCGCTATCCGAGCCAGGTTGATATAAATTTCAACTTCATTCAGGTCATAAATAATCTTTACATTCTTTCCGATATATTGCCATGGAACGCTGTACTGATGCCAGTCTTCGCCCAAAATAACATGGTAGTTCTTCTGTACTTTTGCCTTTGCTACATGTTTGATAACAAAGGATTCGGCCGGCAATGCCCGAAGGAGCGGTTTTTCTTCTTCCTCAAAACGTTCCAGACGGCTGTATGAGTGCTTCTGCATTGGGGTGGCATGGTGCCTGTCCAGGCAATCAAGAATCGAATAATTCAACTCTTCAATGCTGTGAAAAACTTGATTGCGTATTGGCGCATATACACGCATGTACGCGATATGAACCATGTTTTCAACGCTGGGCTTGTCTTTGGGTTTTGCCACGCGGGTGGCCGTTAAATCGATGTTGTAGTGCACTGCCCATTGCTCGCAGACGTCTGAAAATAACGGTTCGTACCGATTGCTTTTCTTAACGTACTGTCGCATATTGTCGCTCAATGCCACTTGCGGCACTCCTCCAAAATAGCTCAGGCAGCGGCCCAACGCAGCAAACAAATATTCCTGCCCGGCCGACGGCAATGCTTCAACATAGCTGTAGCCGCTATACGGCAACACGCACACCAGTACCGGGCAGCTGATGATTTCCCCTGTCGATGGGTCAACATACGTAAGCGGCTTACCTGCAAAATCAATCTGAAGCCTCTCTCCTGGCCGATGTTCAAAATGCATCGTGGCTGCATTCTTTCGTCCAAAAGCCGACAGATGCTCGCAAAACTGTGAGTAGCTGTAGCCTTCCGGAACTTCTTCTTTGTACTCCTGCCACAGTCTTAGCCGCGTTACGCCTGTGCGCTTTAGCTCTTGCTGGATCTTGTCGATTCGTTTTATAAAGTCGTCATACCTTCCATCTGGCACTGCATCTTCTTTTCCGGAATATAGTAGCATTCCAAGCTCTTCATCGTTGAGCTTGAAAAGTTGCGAAATAATCTTTCCGGACTGTTCTATCCGCATCACATAGTCATCAATCGTATGCCGCCCTGATTGCAGTACTGATGCGATCTTTCGCTTCGAATAGCCCTTCTCCAATAATTGTAATATGCGTCGGATCTGTAACATTGTAATAGGTTTTCTTGCCATCGTTCCTTGTTTTTCACAAGGTAACGTTTGTTACAAATCCGCCTCCCGGGTGGCGCCGATTCTGCCGGAATGTCAGTCCTCTTCTCTGGAATTTCTGACTATAAAGTCATCAGTTTCCGTGATTAGGGGTGGCGCCGTTTGCTCCGGAATCAGTGGCGCTCATTGCTCCGGAATCGGTGGCGCCGAATGGTCCGGAATAGTCAATTACTGGGATATTGCTTTGGCAGGTGATCAGTCTTTCCCATACGTATTAGCAGCAATTGGTGGGATAGGACATATTAATGTTTATAACCATAATGCTGAATCAAAAGAAGATTTAATGCTTAGACTTGTGGATGTCGGTATAAGAGAGCATTATGAATATTTGCCACTGCTGTTTTCATTATTGCATCCAGAAGATGATTACACAAATCCAATATCTCAGGAATATTATGAATGTCTTCTTGATGCAGCGCCCTGTACACCGTATAACGGAGATGTTCTATCGGTTGAATGGAGTCGTGGTGATCGAATTGGCGGGGACAGAGTCGATGTTCCAAATGGAGATAATGCCGAAAGCAACACCTCAATTTCTCCCATTTACTATATGTTTTATTTTAACTTATCTAATGAGGTCTTTTATTATTCAGCTTATGATTTTTCGCCAATTGCAATTAATCAAATGGCTATAGAGAATATACATTTGGAATTTCAAACAGAATATGATAAAAAAAATTACATGGCATCAAATACAATTATTGCAAATGATTACAATGTTGGAAATACTTTAGGAAGAAATTCAGAAGACATCCTACCCATACCAGAAATAGGTCGTGTTCAATTTGTTGCTGGAGAAAAAATAACTTTAGGTGAAAATTTCAAGGTGATTGAAGGGGCTTCATTTCACGCATCTATTGATCATAGAATTAATGCACGGCAATGTTCGGAAACTTCATTTACAGATTGTCACCATATTCTTGATGATGCCAGGTATAATGAGAATTTGATATTATTCAGACTTAAAGATTCAGTTTTACAAGCTCAATTATATTCTGTGAAATTTAATGATGAAAATCAATTTGCACTTTCATCTGAAATTTTGCTTAATGCAATTCCCAATCCAAGCAATGGTAAATTCACCATTGAATCAAATTTGCGTGATGCCGAAATGCTGGTCATGACTATGACAGGAGAAGTTATTTATTCGGGTCACTATCAGGATGGGAAAATTGAAATTGATTTGACTGGTCTGAATATGGGCGTTTACATTCTCAACCTTAGAAATGAGTCGGCAACAAAATCAATTAAATTGGTGATTAATTAGCAAGTTTCAGCAATTTCATCTCACCATCAAAAACACCGTAGGTTTTGTGGTTGACCCATTCGCCAAGGTTTATGTAGTGTGCGTTTTCGATTTTCATGTCCAGTGGAAGATGGCGATGCCCAAATACATAAATGTTGGCGCGCTGCTCTGCGGGCGTGTTTTGAATATACTGCACCAGAAATTCCTTCTCGTCGCCGTTGTATTTTTCATCGGCAGCGCCATTGGCAATGCGGCTTTTGCGCGACAGCCAGCGGGCCAGCCCGAAGGAGAAATTCGGATGGAGCCGGGCAAACAACCATTGATTGAAGCGGCAAGCAAACATGCGCTTGACAAATTTATATTTTTTGTCACCAGGTCCGAGTCCATCGCCATGACCCACTTCGATTGTTTTTCCGTTCACCAGAAAACGCTGCGGCTCGCGGAATAATTTCAACCCGATTTCCTGTTCAAGGTAACCAAACATCCACATGTCGTGGTTGCCAGTGAATGCAAAAATCTGAATACCGGAATCGGCCATCTGAGCCAGTTTGCCGAGTAAACGTACATGCCCGCGCGGAACAACGTGACGATATTCGAACCAGAAATCGAACAAGTCGCCACACAGAAAAAGATGTTGGCAATCGTTTTCAATTTTATTCAACCACTGCACGAAAGCCAGCTCCACATCGCGGCTGGCAGGAATGCCGAGATGAAGATCCGAAGCAAAATACATTTTTTTGCCGGGACTTAGATCAAGTGCAGTTGCTTTCTGCGGTGCGGATTGTCGAGCCATGAATGCGGATTGAGACGGTCAAAGTTAATAATAAAACGGATTCGCTGCCAGTACTTATCGGTGTTGAGCAACAGTGCGTCTTTGCTGCTCTTGTCGTGTACAAGCGGGAAAGCGATTTCGAAAATTTTCTGTGGCGTGGTAATGAGCAAGCCGCCCTCGAACACTCCAAAAGGCTTATTGGCTTTCAGCGGATCGGGGGCAATGCCCGCTGCAACATAGATCCGAAGCGGTAAATCGAAAGGCATGGATACACTGCCCGAAACAGAAAGATTCCAGCTCCAGCTTTGTCCGACAGGAGAAATACTGTACAGACTGCCAGGTCCGGGCATTCCCTGCATTTTGTAAATGGCATCGTTTACATTGCGGCCGAGAAACCAGCCGTCGTAAAAGATATCGGTTTTCCAGCCAGGCATATTGGGACTGAAGCGTGCGTCGTAGTTTTGTGAAAACACTGAATCGTAGCAAAGGAATATACCTGCAAATGCACGAAATGTGAACCAACGCTTCGGTTCGTAGTTGTAGTCGTATTCATAATTTGCACTCATGCGTGCAAAATTGCTCCAAACATCGGCATTCACCGAAGTGCTGAATGGCTGCGTGGAATCGTATTTTTCGTAGGTCCAGCCGGCGCGTATGGCATTCAGTATTTTGTGATGTTGTGTCGGGCTGTAACCCGAGCCGTTGCTGACCCAGACAATTTCTTCGGCGCCGCTCTGATGATATTTCAATTCAAGCTGATGTTGTGCGGGCACGCTGTCGGAGCCGGTTTCCAGTATTGTGCGAATGCCGGTTTCGAATTTGTAATAGCTGAGTGGTTCGCCTTCGTAAGACGGAAGGTGAAAACTCTTGCCTTGCAGAAAAATTGAAACTGCGCTCAGCGGCTTGTTTTCGAAGTATCGGTTGACCGAAATATTTCCGGCGCCTACCAGCGATTTTGTATCAGTACTATACATCGGCACCAACTGATACCTGAATTTCTTTTTGTCATTCATTTGGTTTGTAATGTACACACCCGGCATCCAGTGGTCGTTTTCGTTCCATCCAACCAATGGGAAAATAAATGTTTCATGCAGAGTTGAATCGTCTTTCAGCGTGTATAATCGTGGATGAAAAGACAGGTTTTGTGCTGTCAACTCCTGGACTCCACCTAGAGTGACAGAGATGATCAACAGCAATGTCAGAGCCGTTTTAAATCGGTCTGAAAAGTTTGTATATATCATTTCCGACAAAGTCGATATTTGAATTTTTACTCACTATTTCACCTTCACGATTCAGCAAAAAGAAATAAGGTGTTTTTTCGATGTGATAGAGTTTTGCGATAGGGGAGTCGGTATATTTAAGGTCGCAGATATTGGTCCATTTCATTTTTTCTTTTTCGACCGTAGCAGTCCACATTTCGCGGTCATAGTCGAACGATACAGAAACAATGGCCAGCCCTTTCGGGCCGTAATTCTGCTGATATTGCCGGAGTGCAGGCAACTGTCGCATGCTTTCGGAAGACCATGAAGCCCAGAAATGAAGCAGAACCACGTGTCCTTTGAGATCGGAAAGTTTGAACTGATTTTCGTTTAAATCGGGCAGCGAAAAATCGGGAGCAACTTTACCGGAATCAAGTCTGTTTTTAATTTCCGCTTCCTCTTTGATGGCCAGACGGGTTTTATTGACTTTCATATTCAGGTGTCCGACATGCTCGAAATCAGGATATTTTGCAGCGAGTTTTTTTGCCAGATTTTCATACACTGAAAAATATTCGAACGGATCCAGCACTGGCTGGCGGCCGAAATACTGATAAAGAATGAAAAGACTTCCGAGTGATTCGGGGTTTTTTTTCACGAGGTCGAGCGTATAATCGCGTTGATTCTTATAAATGATTTTTGCGGTTGAATCAAGCGAGTCGCGCACCGCCATTTTGTTCTCAGCATATTTGTTGTTTTCCCAGATCAGCGCTAGTGTGTCTAATTGTTTAAACTGATTGCGTGAAAAATCAAGATATTGAGCAAGAAGTTCAGTCGCCGGAGATCCGCTCACAGTATAGGATTCGGCAAGTGCGTTGATGTCGCCGCTGAGTGTGATGGTCTGTCCGGGTTCAGCAATTACGGTTATGAAATTATCTTCTGCTGTAGAAATTTTAAGGAATAACGGTTTATCAGTCTCGCGTCGGAAGCGGAATGCGCCGTCTTCATCAAGAATGAGGGAGTCTGTTTTTTCAATTTCCTCGACATGGATAATGTCAATATAAATTACATTGGCGCGGCTGTGAATGAAGCGGCCATCAATTAGAATTTCTTTTTCAGAAGCAGTGTCTTTATTGCCACATGAAGAGATAAGAACAACCGAGGCGGCTGATGATGCAAGAATCAGAAAAGCGAAAAATAATTTTCTCATTAGCTGGATTATTCAAATTTGAAACTAAAAGGAAGTAAATCCACAATACTATCGAAAATAAAACCTTTGCCATTTTCGCCAACAAGAATTATTTTGAAAGGCTTGTTCTGACGCATTGTAGACTCACTCATGACCTGACGACAAGCACCGCATGGATTGGCAACGGTTTTTAGTTTCTTCCCTTTTGTGCGGGCGGTAATCACCAATGTTTCGATCTCGATGCCCGGATAGCTTGTTCCGGCCTGAAACAGAGCGACGCGTTCAGCGCAAAGGCCACTTGGATATGCGGAGTTTTCCTGATTGCTGCCAAGAACAACCTTTCCGCTGGCAAGTTGCAGCGCAGCTCCTACATAAAATTCAGAATAAGGGGCATAAGCTGTTTTGGTGGCTTCAATCGCTTTTTCTATGAGTTTCTGATCCTTTTTACTAAGCTCTTCGGGGCTTTCGAAAGAATGATAACAAATTTTAAGCTCTTTCTTTTTCATTTTCAGACGTGTTTTTTTGCGGTATTATGAAAAGAATAAAACTGTTGAACAATGCATAAAAAGTTACACCTACCTGTGTTTCGAGTGTGTCTTCATTAAGCAGAGACAACAAAAATATGAAAATAAATCCAAGATATAACTTATAATCAGGTATTTTGTGAAATAGAAACGGAGCTGCCAGAGAAAAAATAAAGACGATTAGTCCTGCAATTCCTAGCGCCACTGCGATAGAGAGATACTGATTGTGAGATCTGAGCCGGTATTCTTTTTTTATAATGGAATTGCTTCTGACATATTCGTGCTGAAAAGCATTTGTAATGTCGCCTGTTCCAAAACCAAAAACTGGTTTTTGCGAAATGAGCGACAATGCGGTTTTCCAGTATTCAAAGCGCTGTGTGAGCGAATGTCCGCTGGGGTCACCGGTCAGTTTGTAATAATTGAGTTCCCACAAAAAGCGGTACATTCTTTCGCGATAAGGATCGAATTCAGGCAGCAGGCAATTGGAATAGCCGTTTTCAATGTTCCGGATATCGGTATCGCTGAGTTGCATGACTCCTGCGCTGTCCTTTGGAAGCCCTTTTGAGGTAAGATATCGGGTCAGAATGTTTATTTTCCCTGCAGCCATTGAGTCCGACTCAATAATTTTTGACTGACTTCGGTTATTCCAGACTGGAATCATTTCCGGAACATTCAGATTTACATACATGTAATGCCCGTTCTCTGTCAGAAGATTTACTGTGTCCTGAATGTAATAGTTCCCATTGATTGTTTGCTTTGGGAGCTCGGAAAAATCCTTTATATAAGGCTCAGGAAAACATCTGTTTTTTACATCTAGGAAGCCGGCAATTCCGAGTATTGTTGTCAGCAATAGAGCAGCAAGCAGCACATACTTTATTCTCCTTTTCCTGAGAAAACTCCAGTAAAGAAACGGGATGAAAAACAGCAGGGAAATCATTACCACATATCCGGTGAATGATTCAAGAATGAACAGAAAATAGAGAAGAATTATGATTGCAGGCACAACGGCAAATTTGTACCACGCTGCCGGCAAATCACTAAAATGAATAAGGATGATTATTGAGAGGCAGATCAGGAGCGAAAAACGGATATGGCTTTGCCCAATTGCAATGCGCTCCGGAGCTGCCGGTGACACATAATAATTTATCAGACTCAGTATGGAAAGCAACAAAACATTGGCTGCGAAGAATAATAAGAGATTAATCGCTCTGTTTTTTTTCATTGGGCCAGCTGCAAAAAACAAAACCGGCAATGCAAGCATGGGGAGTTTGTTCTGAATGTCTTTCATTCCATATTTCATGTCGCTGGTCCACAGCAAACCAGCAAGATGTAAGAGATAAATTGAAATAATGGCAAGCACAACCGGTGAACGGAAAGCTGCAACCAATCTGCTTCTCGACGCCTTATCACTTAAGACAGCAAACAGAAGAAAAAACTGTGAGATGGAGAGAATAAATTTCGAAAACACCAGTCCGAACAGCATCAGTCCGATTACTGCCGGATATTTCCAATCATGAAATAATTCAGTTGTTTTCGAAGACATGATTTATTTTCCGGATAGAATTCTATTGTATTCAGTTTGGTTATTCAGAACCTCAACAGCTTTTTTCACTTCTTTATCAGTACGCAAATCATAAATGATTCGTCCTTTCTGATAATAGTAACGCGACACTATTTCATTGGCAACTACATTCATGATTTCGCTGCTGAACAGTTCCAGATCGCGCTGTTTATTATGTCCGACTTTCGATTTCAGACTGGTAATTTCAGTGCTTGAATTGTCGTAATACTTATCTTCCTTCATGGCTTCGATCAGCTCTTCAAGCTTTCGCTCGCTCGTTGTCTTATAATCAAATTCACGACCTTCAATATACGTTAGGAATTGCTGATATTCAGTTTTCGTGAATTCGAATTTATCCGGCGAAGGAATGGTGGCATGATCGCGAACATACTGGGTCACAAAATTGAAAATATGATTTTTCACCAGAAGACTAATAGTAATATCGCTCAGTGAATCTGGCTTCAGATCAATGTCGGGGAGAATTCCGCCGGCATCATAAACAACGCGTCCATTTTTGGTAGTGAATTTCTGTTTCGTTGAATCATTGAAATGAACAGCTCTTCCATTCACTTTTTTTGAGTAGTCGATGGCCTGAATGCAACGGCCGCTTGGAATATAATATTTGGCAGTAGTAACTTTAAAACTGGTATTGTAGCTGAGCGGAATAACGTTTTGAACCAGCCCTTTGCCATAAGATTTTTGTCCAATGATAACACCTCGGTCAACATCCTGGATGAACCCGGCAACAATTTCACTGGCCGAAGCGCTGTAACCATCAATCAGAACCGCCAGACGAATGTTTTTATCGGTGGCGCTGTTGAGTGTTTTGTATGATTTGTTGCTGTCGCTGAGTTTTCCTTTGGTCTGAACAACGAGATTTCCGCGATCAACAAAAATATTGGCAATATTCACGGCTTCGTTCAGCAATCCGCCGCCGTTTCCGCGCAGGTCAATAATAATTCCTTCCATTCCGGAGTTACCGGCTTTAAGATTTTCGAACGCCTGTTTTACCTGATTGCCCGCGTTCATGGTGAATCCGCTGAGTTTGATATAACCGACTTTTGGATCAACCATACCTGAATAGGGAATGTCGCTGATGGTAATTTCTTTGCGCTGAATTGAAAGGCTGATCGGTTCCTCTTCAAAAGGTCTTTTAATAAGAAGTTCTGCATTGCTTCCCGGCTGGCCCTTCAAAAGGTCACTGACTTCGCTCACCGTTTTACCCGAAACCGATTTGCCATTGATTTCAAGAATCTGATCTCCGGCTCTGAGTCCGTTCAGCTGGGCCGGAAATCCTTCGTAGGGTTCGGTGATAATAATCCGGTCATCCTGTTGTTGAATCAGGGAGCCGATTCCGCCATATTGACCGGTGGTCATGAATCTCACATCTTCAATATCCGATTCCGGAAAGAATACTGTGTACGGATCGAGCGATTTCAGCATTTCGTCGATGGCAATTTTCATCAGTTCACCGGGCTGCAGTTCATCGACATAATTTTGATTCAGTTCCCTGTACAGCGTTGTAAAAATGTCCAGATTTTTAGAAATCTCGAAATCGCTGTTGGTGGAAGATGTTGAAAAAAGGCCAACTGTGATGAGAATTACAATGAGAATCTTATTCAGAGATTTTTTCATGCCTGCAGGATTTGTGATGTTTTTCAGGAACAGGGTCATATCCGCTGCCGCCCCATGGATTGCAACTGGAAATTCTTTTTATCGTGAGCCAACCGCCGCGGAAAAACCCGTGTTTTTTGAGCGCTTCGATTCCATATGCCGAACACGAAGGTGTGTAGCGACACGAGGAAGGAAGCCATGGCGAAATGGCTACCTGGTAGAAGCGAATAAACAACACGAAAAAATTAGCGAGCGGTCGTCTCATGGTGCTTTATTAAACGTTGGATAAGTGATTTTATTTTTGATTCGATAACAGAATACGGCAGAATTTCACCGCTTTGATAATAAAGACCAACCTGAAGTAAAACCGACTCGTTCAGACATTTGTCGCGCAATGCCCCGACATTGAGTCTCCAGGCCTCACGCATGCGGCGCCGGACGCGGTTTCGATCGACTGCTCTTTTTAACCGTTTTTTGGGAACTGCTAATAAAACCTGAATGCCACCGCAATCAGCTTTTGCAGAAATGAAACGACAGAGCAGAGGTGGTTCATTGAAAACAGAACCGTTGTGAAACAGCAGAGAAGGTTGTGTGGTTCCTTTTATCCGTTCTTTTCGCGGTAAGGAAAATGATTTCACAATCGTTATTTTTTCTTCTTTGAGGCTTTGATGAATTCATCAATAGCCATGGTCATGCTCGGCGCATTGGGCGTCGGAGCCGGTATATCAACCCTTAATTTTGCAGCTTCGGCGGCCTGCAAGGTTGTTTTTCCATAAGTAGCGATCAATTGTTCGCCCTGAGTGTATTTTGGAAAATTATGTTTCAGCGAGACAATCCCGCTGGGACTAAAGAAGCAAAGAAGATCAAATGCGGTGATATCAATATCTTTAAGGTCAGCACTTTCGTTTTTATAGATGACGGCTTTCTGAAAGTTTACGTTATTGGCCGTCAGCATTGAATACAATTCTTCGTTGGGGGAGTCATTGCAGGGAAGCACCAGTTTCTCGTCCTTGTGTTTTTTCAGCAGCGGCAACAGGCTCTGATAGGTTGAATCGCCGTAAAAAATCTTGCGCTTGCGGAATTGAATATATTTCTGCAAATAAAAAGCAATCTGGTCGGAAGTACAGAAATACTTCATGTTTTCCGAAATCTCGATCCGAAGATCTTTGGCAAGTGCGAAGTAATTTTCAATGGCGTTGCGGCTTGTAAAAATTATTCCGGTAAATTCGGCCAGATTAATTCTTGACTGGCGGAATTCGGCTGAACTAAGCCCTACAACAGCAAAGAATTTTCGGAATTCAAACTTAACGTTGTGCTTTGTAATAAGTTCCTGATAGGGCGTTTTTTCAATTTCAGCCGGCTTGGGTTGCGATACCAGAATGTTCTTTATTTTCACCACAGTTGAGATATTTGAGATTGAAATTATTGTGAAATGCGCTCTGCAATTAGTTTTAAGGCAAATGCAACGGGAACGATTTCGACGGTGCAAAAATACAAAATAAAATAAAACAAGCCGTAGGTTGTTTCTAAAATTCCTGTATAGAGAGAAAGTAGTATCCTGTAAGCCTGTAGCAGCGCTACGAAACCAAGGGTGATATACCAGAAGATTTGAGCAACAGGGCTGAACGCAACAGCGAACAACATTAAAGGCAGTACTGTTGCCAGCATGGCCATTATGAAATAATCCCGATAAAGATACTGTTCAGTGATTTCGGATGTCATGTAAACCACTTTTGCCAGATATATAATCAGGTATCTCAAAATATAATATCCACTGAAACCTGCCAACAGTAGCAACAAGGTCTCAAAACCATTTTCAGCCGGAATAATCTCTTTGTGAAAAAGCCAGAGCCAGGTTCCGACAGCCAGGCATAAAGCCGTGTTAAGGACGATGATGTAGGTTGACAGGTGGTTGCCGATGCTGAAATTCCGCATAAAGATCGAAGCAAATCGATTGTTGAAGGCCGCTCGGAAAGCGCCCTGAATTCTCTGGAAATCCACTCTCACCAGCCAAAGCGAAATGAGCAGAGGAACGACAAGGGCTGTAATAAACAAAAAATCGTCGGGGTTGTTTTTTTTTGTTTCCGGAGCAGGATTTCCTATGTCGGTGTTTGTGAAAAACCGACCGCTCGAAGAATAATCACTGGCAGTCGTTTGTCGGATTATAGTTGAATCCGGATTTTCTGAAAACAATACAGGAGCTTCATCCATGGTGCGGCCATGCAAATAAAGCGCTGAAGTGGTGTCTTCAACTCTGAACGGCATGAATGTCTGCGGCGAAATCTCCACGGGTTGATGTTTTCGAGGTGCAAAGGTACAAATTTAATGGCTCAACGCTTGCCGCGGACCGCGCAGAACATCGTGAGTGGAAAGTTATCAAGTGAAAAAGTTGAAAGGCGACGTAAGAAACACTACGCAGAGAGTATAGCGCATGACTTTGACATTTTTATCTTTTCACTTTTATCTTTTGTCTTTTATCTTTTGTCTTTTTGTATTCGCTCTCGCTCTGATTTCTACAACCTCTCTGCGTTGCTGACTGTGTCACGTTTTACGTGAAAGCGACCTGTCACGATTGCTATCGTGAGCGTTGGAGAATTTGTCTTTAAGCATCTGGTGCGATTTATAAGTGGTTTTACTGAAATTGATATTTTTACGGCAACCAAACATCATATTATTAAAACAAAAAACAAATAAGAAGTGACAAAAAATAAAATATTTCATATCATTGTACATTCAATTGTGAAGTTGCCATGAAAACAAAATCAATTAATAATATTTTCGCTCTCGCACTCATTCTGTTCACTGTTTTGGGTTGTGGCAAATTTGAGGATGGGCCAAAAATAAGTTTCAGGTCTGTGATGAATAGAATATATGGGACATACAGGGTTGAATATGTCTCAAAAAACGGAGAGGATCTGACAAATTACTGGAAGTCGTATTACGATCTTAGTTTCAAAATTTATTCTCCGTATTATGAACGACCTGATGATTCTCCATCCTTGGAGGTATCTGGTTTTATCGAATGCAATGATTCGTTAATAAGCTATGCAGCAGGATATCAGACATTTATTCAAATCGATAAAAATGTATATATCCCGATGTATAATTACATGATTGATACGGCATTGTATCCAGACCGGCATTTTTACCCTTTGTTGATTACAACAGAGGAAGGTGGCGTAATGTTCAGAGTGACCCGGTTAACCGATGACGAAATGTGGCTTTTTCTTGATGATGATAACGACGTGTATGAAATAAAAATGAGAGAATAGGTATGATACGGTCTGGACTTGCACTAAAGATTTTTTGCAAAAACAGCCAATCTTTGGGTGGAAGCTCCGGCACTCTGCTCAACAAAATAGAAGAACTCCCCCTTTGTGTGATTGATCTGAAAAAGGAAAACGAGAAATTGAGAAAAATGATTGAAAGTGTTTCAAATTAACCGTTAACCAAACCCCAATGAAAACAAAATCAATCAGGAATATATTCGCTCTCGCTCTCATTCTCTTCACTGTCTTTGGTTGTAGCAAATATGAGGATGGGCCTTTGATTAGCTTTCGTTCAGCTGGTAGAAAAATACATAATACTATCTGGAGCATAGAATCTGTGATGAAAAATGACAATGATATTACTGTTGATGTTCATTCGCATTTTAATCGAATAAGTTTTTCAGGCAATCAGGATGAATACAGTAATATTGAAGGACTTGATTTGTTTAATGGATCAACTACCGTAGGCTTTGGCTTGTGGTATTTCTCAGACAACGAATATAATGATAATGATTTTTCAAAACTGACTATGCATCTCATAAGTTTTCCCGGAGACACAGCAGCATGCTATCCTTTTCCGTTGAATAAATTTTTGATTTTTAAAATCAATAGATTGACGATGGAAGATTTGTGGATTGAGCATACCGATAGTGTTCAAAACGAATATGTGATTAAATTTGAGAATAATCAGCAATGAAAAATTTGATTTGGCGCAATCATCGCCAAAAAACACATAAAGCTCCTTCTAATCCGCCGCGGCGCATTCCATGTTCCTCTTGATCCGTCAGGATGCACGGATTTTTCTGTGTTCTCTCAACCTTAACCTTGACCTTGACCTCAACCTTGACCTTGACCTCAACCTTGACCTTGACCTCAACCTTAACCTTCCGGCTTGCCTTTTTCCAAAGCAGAATTTATTTTTTCGGAATGTCTGATTTTTTCAAAATTTACAATACATTAGCGGTGATTTTCAAACCAATTAAATTACATCTCAAAAATGAAAATACTCGTATTGAATTGCGGCAGCTCCTCCATTAAGTATCAGCTGTTCGACATGGACAAAAATGAACAGGCCCTGGCCAAAGGATTGCTCGAACGTATTGGAATTCCGAACAGTCTGCTCAAACATTCATCAACCGGGAAAGACCCTATTAAAGAGACCAGAGATATTCCGGATCATACGGTCGGAATTCAGTGGATTATTGACACTTTGCTTGATCCCGTGAAAGGTTGTCTGAAAGATAAAACCGAAATCAATGCTGCCGGGCACCGCGTGGCGCATGGTGGTGAATTCTTCTCAGAAAGTGCGTTTATTGATTCGAAAACCAAAGACGCTATTGAAAAGCTTATAGAACTGGCTCCATTACACAACCCTGCAAACCTCAAAGGTATTCTGGCCATTGAAGCATTGTTGCCAGGACTGCCTCAGGTGGCTGTTTTCGACACTTCTTTTCATCAATCAATGCCGGAGCATGCATTTCTTTACGGACTTCCATACGAAATGTATAAGGATAAAAAAATCCGCCGCTACGGATTCCATGGCACCAGCCATAAATTTGTTGCCGAAAAAGCAGCAACAATATTGGGACTGGACTGGACAAAATTGAAAATCATTACCTGCCATCTGGGCAACGGATCTTCAATTGCCGCTATTCTCAATGGTAAGTCGATTGATTCTTCGATGGGCTATACTCCTGTTGAAGGTTTGCTGATGGGAACCCGGGTTGGTGATCTTGACCTTGGCGCATTGCTTGCCATTATGGATCGCGAAAACATGTCGAATGCTGAAGCCAATACGCTCATCAATAAGAAAAGCGGATTGCTTGGTATTTCAGGTGTCTCTTCTGATATGCGCGACATTGAAATAGCTGCAGCCGAAGGAAATCATCAGGCCAACATGGCGCTGGAAGTTTTTGCCTATCGTGTGAAAAAATATATTGGTTCTTATATGGCAGCGCTGAATGGTCTCGATCTGCTTATTTTCACCGGTGGTATTGGTGAAAATGATGGCGAGAGCCGCCGCCGTATATGTAGCAATATGGAAGGCCTCGGTGTTGAATTTGATATTGAGAAAAACAAAGGTTTGCGTGGCACAGACGCAGTAATTTCAACATCATCATCCAAAGTGAAAGTGATGACCATCACCACTGACGAAGAGCTGGTGATTGCCCGCGACACATTTCGTATTGTTACGAAGTAATTTTTCTGAATTCTGATAAAAACCTCTGTAGTGAAAGCTGCGGAGGTTTTTTTTAATAAAAAAATGCCTCTGGATTTTTCCTGACTTCGCCACTGGGACACCCATTTTTTTTCTGAAGTTTTTGAGGAAATTCATCCAATAAAAACAAAGGAAGAGTGTAAATACTTATTATGAATTTTTCCTGACCTGCAGC
>MEOQ01000008.1 GCA_001769275.1 Bacteroidetes bacterium GWF2_43_63
ATTCACGGTTACTGAAACTGGCGTTGCAGATGCTGTACAACCGGTTCCATTGCCGGTTTCAACATAGTAGTTGCCGGTAGCGCTCACGCTGATGCTTTGTGTGGTCTCGCCGTTCGGATACCAATAGTATGATGTTGCAGCTGTCGAAGTCAGCGTCACACTGCTGCCAGAGCAGAAGGTGAGCGGTCCCGACGCACTAACAACCGGAGTTGCAGGAACTGAATTCACTGTTACAGCAACCGGAGTTGAAGACGCAGTGCAGCCTGTACCGTTTCCGGTTTCAACATAATAATTACCTGTGGCGCTCACAGTAATGCTTTGCGTGGTTTGTCCACCAGGAGACCAAAGATAGGATCCCGCTGCTGATGCGGTCAGCACTACATTGCCACCTGCGCAAAATGCAAGCGGTCCTGATGCACTGATGGTCGGCGTGGTTGGTACTGCATTCACGGTTACTGAAACTGGCGTTGCAGATGCTGTACAACCGGTTCCATTGCCGGTTTCAACATAGTAGTTGCCGGAAGCAGAAACGGTGATGCTTTGCGTAGTCTCGCCGTTCGGATACCAGTAGTAAGAAGTTGCCGCGGTTGAAGTCAGCGTCACACTGCTGCCATTGCAGAAGGTGAGCGGGCCCGACGCACTAACAACCGGTGTTGCAGGAATTGCATTCACTGTTACAGCAACCGGAGTCGAAGACGCAGTGCAGCCTGTACCGTTTCCGGTCTCAACATAATAGTTGCCTGTGACGCTCACAGTGATGCTTTGCGTGGTTTGACCACCGGGAGACCAAAGATAGGATCCCGCTGCCGATGCGGTCAGCACAACATTGCCGCCCGCACAAAATGTAAGCGGACCCGATGCACCGATGGTAGGCGTGGCAGGTACTGATGCAACTGAAACCACAACCGGCGTCGATACTGAAGGACAATTGTTTCCGTTGTCAGCTTCGATAAAGTAGGTGCCTGAAGTATGAACTGTAATACTCTGAGTCGTCTGAGCTCCAGGCGACCAGTTATACGAAGCTGCGGGAGATGAAGTCAGAACCACACTGTCGCCGCTGCAGAATGCAAGCGGACCGGATGCAGTAATAACAGGAGCTGGAGTATTTGACAAAACTGTCACAGTTACAGGAAGTGACATCGCTGTACATCCTGTTCCATTGCCGGTTTCGACATAGAAAGTTCCGGAGTTTTTCACAATAATGGTCTGTGCGTTTGTAGATCCGGGATTCCAAAAATACGAAGAGGCCGGACTGGAAGTCAATACAACACTATCGCCGCTGCAGAATATGAGCGGGCCGGAAGGAGTTATGACCGGTGTTGCCGGTGTCGTTCCGAAAACCGCATTCACAGGAGCTGAAACATTTGAACAGCCGTTGGGATAGGTCACACTCACATAGTATGTCCCCGAAGCGGTGACTTCAAGTGTCTGCGTAGTTTCACTTCCCGGCAGCCATATATAGGATGTACCCGGAGAAGAAGTCAGCGTTAGGGTGTCAGCGTTACATAAGGTAGTCGGACCATTTGTTGTTACCAACGGAACAGGATTGGTCAGAACATTGACCGTAATAGTGTCCGTATTAGCTGTACAGCCATTCGCTGCAGTTACAACACTGTAATAATTGCCGCTTGCCGAAGCATAGACTGATTGTGCAGTCTGGCCGGTATTCCATGCATAGGAAGGATACACCGGATTCACTGTCAGCTGAACGGAATCTCCTTCGCAAAACGAAGTTGGACCGGAAGCAGTAATTGTTGCAGAAGGACTTGCCCCGACAACAATATAACCTGTTTTAAGCTCTGTACTGTTTCCATTCGGAGCAGTAATCTGAAGCTGCACCTGATAAGTGCCGACCGTATTATAAATAACAAACGGGTTTTGTAAAGAAGAGCCCAGCGGCGTACCACCTTCGAAAGACCAGCTCCATGCGGTTGGACCGCCAAGGCTGAGGTCGGTGAAAAACACAGTATCGCCTTCACATACAATTTGTGTGTCCGCTTCGAATTCTGCATAAGGCGCACAGGCAGTCAGGAAAGTAACTCCCGTTGTGACATTACTACTTCCTCCTGCATAAATTCCCGGGTCGGCCGGAGTAATACAGGCAACCTGTATAGCCGGTGTTCCGGAAAACCCATCATCGGCACCGCCGGTAAAAATGGACGGATACACTACAGAGGCACATGAAACCTGTGGAACAATAAAAGCATTGTCCGAGGCTTCGACACCTCCTGTGAAAATAGAAGGATAGGTAATAATATTACAGGAAACCTGAGATAAGAGCGCGGACGAAGATGAGCTTTCATTTCCGCCGGAAAAAACAGAGGGCATTATGACAGCAGAACACGATGCCTGCTGGACAAGAGCCAGTGCAGCGCCGTTTTCATCACCTCCCGCAAAAATTGAGGGATAAGCAGGTGAAGAACACGATGCCTGAGTTAGTGACATTGTAAAGCTACCATTACCGTCACCTCCCAGATACTGGGATTTTCCCCAGACTGAAAGCAGCAGAAACAGAAGCAGCAGAATCGGTGAACGAATCCTTTTCATAATAAAATATTATCAGTAAGGATTAACGTGCGCCGCGACCACCAACATCGCTTTGACGCTGATCACCAGCATTTCCAAATCCCATATCGGGTCCCCCGCCACAAGTGCCTGAATTATTTTTACTGCGGTCCGAAGTCCTGAGAGTGCTGTTAGCGCTCATATACGAACCTCCGCGGAGTTCCATATGCCACTTGATATAAGATGAGCAACATCCGCAACCGAGCGAAGAATAACTGATTGAGTTATACATTTGCCAGTTGGGTGTATTGAATAATCCAGCAGCTGTTAGTTCTCCATCACCGAGACTTGAATATGTGAGTGTGTATCCCGTATTGACTGAATTTGAACCACCTACAACCATTTCCCACACGTTTCCACCCAGATTCATGACTCCGTAGTAAGACGAAGCGCTGGTAACCCGATCGGTTGCTACGGTTGCACTAAATCCAACGCGCAGAGGTCCGCTGGTCGAGGCTGAACCATAGGCCGAAAGGCCATTTCCGGCAGTAGTTGACGTTTCTGAAGCGGTGCCCGGATTGTTCAGCGAAGTGCTCTGAGCCAGTGTAATATCTGTTGAACCCCAGATGTATTCATTACCAACACGCGCCAGTGGACCGCGGCTGGTTTTTTCGAATTCGAAATTGGTCATAGGACGCAATGCAGCCCAATCGAGGTATGCAAGCAGGTCGCCATAGCTCATATAATTATTGGCAATCGACTGTCCATCGTTGGCGCTACTGAACGGATCGCCTGGCGCCGGCTGAAAATCGCACGCAAACACACCGGGGCGGCTATCGTTTATACCTTCCTGAATAAGTTTGATGCTGTTCCTGCTAAGGCAACCGGCAATCATTGCACAAACACCACCAAGGCCGGGATCAGTAGCCAGCTGCGTGGAAGTCAGAATGGTTCGGCTCAGTTGCTGATTGAATGTCAGCGTATTGAGGAAATCAACATATTGCTGTTGGGTAACTTCGTATTTCATTAAATAAAAAGCCGAATATCCTTTTGGAAAAGCTGAAGGTATAGTTGCATTGACGCTACCACCCACTGTTGCAGCAGTAAGGGTTGTTGTCGTATTTGTAATGGATATGCTGTTAAATGTTCCTGTACTGATGCCATCGCCAAGTTCAAAATCACCCTGGGGAATATTCACCATTTCAACACCGAAAATTTTAAAATTCATTTCCGGATCAAAAGGAGACACCGGCACATCCAGATTGAGGCGAATGGTGACTGTTGTTGAGCCCACATTTCCAATACCATCGGCCGAGCGCTGTACATAAATTCCCATACTATCGCCGACAAAAACAATTTCAAGGGGCGCACCAACACTGAAATCACCAGGAACATTGGTCAATTTTGCATGGTGCCATTCCTGATACGATTCGCAATTGGGCGAGCCGGTTGGTACTTTTTGATATTTTACAAAAATCCAAACTGCATCGTGATTTGATGGGCCGGTCGAAACACGCCAACTATTATCCCATGCAACATCAAAGGTAATAATGGGATCGGCTGCCCCCGGATTTGTGTTTGTCACGTTTGAGATGCGGACATTGTTTGCAGTCGCACTTGCCCACGAAAACAAACAGAGCAGAAGAAACATCCTGAAAAATCCAGAAGTTGTAAAATTGTCGAGTTTTTTCATATGAAGTGGTTTTTAAGTTTCAATGCAACAAATATATATTGGCAACCTCCATTTTGCAACACAAAAAAATGTTGTTTTGGGATACAAAAGGTTATCAAACCTACATTGCAATTGTCGCCAAAAAGTGATTTGACGTGTAAATATATATTCATATCTCAGTATTTCAAAAACAATGTTGATTTTTTTAGATTGAAGATCTTATAATGCAGCCATAATGCTAAATTTCAGAGATTAATAAATCCATTAATTTTTATCCACAACTGTTGACATTTTTCTTTTGTTTTTCGGTATAATTTGCTACCTTTGTACAGTATTAGCAATAGCGCTAATTTATTGTATATCAAAGACTTAAAAACATGACTACGGATTCAACAAACACAGAAACAACTGACAAAAAAATAAAGAATAACGGCAACGCTTATTCAGCCGATAGCATTCAGGTTTTGGAAGGTCTCGAAGCAGTTCGCAAAAGACCGGCTATGTACATTGGCGATATCGGACAGCGCGGGCTTCACCATCTTGTTTATGAAGTTGTAGATAACTCAATCGATGAAGCATTAGGCGGCCACTGCAACAATATTGAAGTCGTTATCCGCAAAGACAACTCTATTCTGGTTTCTGATAATGGCCGTGGAATTCCGGTTGATTTTCATGAAAAAGAACAGCGATCGGCTCTCGAAGTGGTTATGACAGTCCTGCATGCCGGTGGCAAATTCGACAAGGGATCTTACAAGGTTTCTGGTGGTCTTCACGGTGTTGGTGTTTCGTGTGTCAATGCCCTTTCTTCAAAATTGATTGCTACCGTATATCGCAATGGAAAGATTTATCAGCAGGAATACTCGTGTGGTAAACCAATGACCAGTGTTGAAGAAATTGGCTCCACAGACAAGACAGGAACAACCATAGAGTTTTTCCCGGATGCAACAATTTTCACAATGGTTGATTTCGTATATGATATTTTAGCCAGTCGCCTCAAAGAACTTTCTTTTCTCAATAAAGGAATTCGCCTGACATTGACCGACGAGCGAGAAGAAGAAGACGGGAAGCCGATTTTCAACGAATACTATTCCGCCGCCGGTCTTCGCGATTTCATTAGTTATCTTGATGGCACCCGCGAAAAACTGATTGACGAACCCATTTATTTCGAAGGAGAACGCGGTGGTGTTCCCATGGAAATAGCGATGCAGTATAACACCTCGTTTTCGGAAAACGTGCACACTTTTGTAAACAACATTAATACGATTGAGGGTGGCACTCACCTGGCTGGCTTCCGGCGCGGTTTAACGCGTACTTTAAAGGCTTATGCCGATAAATCGGGCATGTTGTCGAAACTAAAATTTGATATCAATGGCGACGACTTCCGCGAAGGACTCACTGCCATCATATCAGTCAAAGTGCAGGAGCCTCAGTTTGAAGGTCAGACAAAAACCAAACTTGGCAACAACGAAGTGATGGGTGTTGTAGATACAGTTATTTCAGAATATCTGAATTACTACATGGAAGAACATCCAAAAGAAGCCAGAGCCATTGTAAACAAAGTAATTCTGGCTGCTACTGCGCGCCATGCGGCCCGCAAGGCACGCGAACTGGTTCAGCGTAAAAACATACTCACAGGAACAGGGCTTCCGGGCAAACTTGCCGACTGTTCTGAAAAAGATCCGGGATTATGTGAAATCTTTCTCGTTGAAGGTGATTCTGCAGGTGGTACGGCTAAACAAGGCCGTAATCGCCAGTTTCAGGCCATTCTACCGCTCCGTGGAAAAATTCTCAACGTTGAAAAAGCAATGGCACACAGAATTTTCGACTCTGAGGAAATCAAAAATATTTTCACTGCTTTTGGTGTTTCCATCGGAACAGATGAAGATTCAAAAGAACTCAATATCGCAAAACTCCGTTATCACAAAATCATCATCATGACCGATGCTGATGTTGACGGTAGTCATATTGCAACGCTGATTCTGACATTCTTCTTCAGGTATATGAAGCAATTGATTGAACTTGGGTATGTCTATATTGCAACTCCTCCACTCTACCTCGTAAAAAAAGGAGCTAAGGAGCAATATGCATGGGACGATGCACAGCGCGATGCCCTAACAGAATTGTACAAAAGCGAAGGCGGAACCGATAAAAACATTCATACTCAGCGTTACAAAGGTCTTGGAGAAATGAACGCAGAACAGTTATGGCACACAACCATGAGCCCGGACACACGCACTCTGCGCCAGGTAACTATTGATAATGGCGCCGAAGCCGACAGAATATTTTCGATGCTTATGGGAGATGAAGTTCCGCCACGCCGTGAATTCATTGAGAAGAATGCTAAGTATGCTCGTATCGATGCGTAAAACACATTCTTGATCATACAAAAAAACCACTTGCTTTCAAGTGGTTTTTTTATTGCGTGAATGATGCAATTCAATCACTAATTCCTGACTTCGCCACTGGGACACCCATTTTTTTCTGAAGTTTTTGAGGAAATTCATCCAATAAAAACAAAGGAAGAGTGTAAATACTTATTATGAATTTTTCCTGACCT
>MEOQ01000009.1 GCA_001769275.1 Bacteroidetes bacterium GWF2_43_63
GTAAGGCTTGTGAACTCGAGGAACTCTGTTAACCAAAAGCAAGCAACCATGTATGCTCAATAATACATGCTCTTTGAAAGGTTTCGAACACTCATGATTACAAATCCGCGCCAGTGATCTCGCTAGTTGCACAACGCTCAATGCACAATGTTAGAGGTGCCGAAGGCGTAAAAGAAAGCTGCGACTTGTCACGTTTTACGTGAAGCTCCATCCGATACTCCTCCGCCTCTGGCGGAGTAAACTCCGGAGTTAAACAATAATAGCCTCGGACGAAGTCCCAGGGGAGTTGTGCGACATGTCACGTTTTACGTGAAGCACCGTTGAGTTGGAAGGTCACGCGTCGGAGACGCGCGCCCAACGTAGGCGACGTAAAAACATGCGGTACAATGCACAACGATAACGCACAATGCCTCATTCCTGACGACTTTTGCCTATCGACTGACGACTTATCCCTTACTGGCTACTGGCCACTTACCACTATTTTATCCCTTATCTGAGATCTTGCTGAGTGCGTCTTTATTAAGAATCGAAATCTGACCTGCATCGAATGCAATTATTCTATCATGGCTCATTTCCGATAAAACTCGGCTGACGCTTTCGCGCGAAGTGCCGATCAGATCGCCCATTTCGCCACGCGTGAGTGGCATGTTGAATTCATCGCTTTCGAATAATTTCTCTGAAAAGCATAAAATTGTTTCTGCAACTAATCCGGGAATCTGTTTTTGAGCAAGACTTGCATACCGGAAATAGTCGTTCAGTTCATTTCGACACAACTCAACAATAAGCTCGTAGGCAAATTTGCCGTTGCTGAAAATCAGATTGCGAAATATCCCAAGATCGATGAAACAAACTTCAGCATTGTTGATGGCAGTAACGGAAAACTGATTTATTTTCTCTCCAAAATTAGTAGGCAAACCCAGAAAAGTCGGTGCTTTCACAACACGCAGAATTTTATCACGCGTGGGACCCTGCATATGCACTTTAGCCATGCCTTTGCGCAAATACGCCACATTGAGCGACAATGCATTTTGTTTGATGATAGACTCACCTTTTTTAAAATGTACCGAAACGCTATTGTTTTCAAGATCCTGAAACTCATCATTGCTGAGATGACAGGTCGCGGCAGCTTTAAGCTTACAATCTTTGCAGTTATGTGATATCATATCGTTATTATTTATTGGTAAATATACAAAAAAAAATCATATCTGTGACTTTTATCACGCTCCATTGTGGTGGATTTCACACTTTCATGTGAATTTAGAGAATATAAGAAGCTTACATTTGTCTATTCCAAATCAACAACCATGAACGAAGAATTCGAAAAACAATTTTTAGAGCTCCAGAAAAAAGTCGGCAAAATTGAAAAAGGAACCAAAGACCAGTTGACCATGGTCGTTTTTTCAGGAGATCTTGATAAACAGATTGCAGCCATGATTATCTCCACCGGTGCTGCAGCCTTTGATATGAAAGTGAAGCTTTTCTTTACTTTTTGGGCCACTGCTGCCCTGCGTGATCCAAAGAAAAAAGTCGGAGGAAAGAATTTCCTTGGAAAAATGTTCGGCATGATGCTCCCAAAAGGCGCTGGCAAACTGAAATTATCGAAAATGCACATGATGGGAATGGGTGCGTCAATGATCAAAGGTTTAATGAAAAAGAAAAAAGTGGCTTCCTTGCCTGAAATGTTCAAAACCGCTGGAGAACTCGGTGTTGAAATCAATGTTTGCGAAATGTCGATGGATCTGATGGGCTTCAAACCCGAGGAACTCATCGATTATCCGCACATGAAAATCTGCGGTGTGGCTACATTCCTGGCCGATGCTGCCGAAAGTAAAGTTCAAATGTTCATTTAATTAAAACAAACAATATCATGACAAACGAAGAATTGAAAGCGCTGACCGCGAACCAGACTGTGGATGCACGTGGAACAGCTTGCCCGGGCCCGCTGCTCGCAGCTAAAAAAGCCATGGGGGAAATCGAATCCGGCGAAATTATGGAAATCCTCTCATCGGACGAAGGAACTAAACACGATATTCCGAAATGGTGCGAGAAAATGGAACATGAGTTTCTCGGAATCGTGGAAGAAGACAGCTATTCAAGACTATTCCTGCGTAAAGCATAGTAACGTATAAGCCCGTCAGGGCCTCATTTCATGTGATTGTTGACGACAGAAAAACTGACTGTCATAGTAGGTTATTGTCCGGTAATTAATATTTCAGCATATGGAAAACACAGCTTTCCGACCCAAAATCCTGGTCTTTTCTACTGATAAGATTTCTGATCCGGGAATCGATCAGGCGGGACTTCGCAAAATTCATTATTCACCTTCGGTGTATGTTATAAGTATGCCCTGCTCTTCCGGCATCAAGCCGCGCTGGATTATGCATGCCCTGGAACAGGGCTTTGACGGCGTATTCATTGCGGCCGACGGCCACGAATGTTCCTACAGTCCGCAATGTCCGGAGCATACCAATAAAATTATCACCGACACGCAGGATCTGATGAGGGCGAAAAACATCAGCCCAAAACGCATCCGTATGGCAGCTATATGCTCGGTATGTGCAGAGCCGTTTGCCGGGCACATGGAAAATTTTGCAAAGATTCTGGGTGAAATCGGAAGCATTACCAATGAACTGGGATCATCTTCAACCAACGAAAAATAAAGATCATGCAGGAAGAAAAGAAAATATTTGACACATTGGTGATCGGCGGCGGTATTGCAGGTCAGGAAGCTGCACTGAGTCTCGCCGGTATGGAAAACCAGGTGCTGATGGTCGAAAAAGGACTTTCGATCGGTGGCAAGATGATTCAACTCAGTAAGGTCTTCCCTACCCTTGACTGCGCAGCCTGCATTACCACACCTAAAATGTCGGAAACAGCCAGACATGAGAATATTCATCTTATGCTCAACAGCGAGATCAATTCTGTGGTAAAAAACGATCATGGTTTTGAAGTCAATTTCACAAAAAACCCACGGTATATTATTGCCGAAAACTGCACCGGATGCCAGTTGTGTGAGGTTGCCTGCCCTGAAGTGCGCAGCGATGAATACAATACCAATCTGGCGGGACGTAAAGTAGCATATATTCCATTTTCACTGGCGAATCCGCGTATTGCAACCATCGATCGACAAGATGTTTCAGCGCCCTGCATCAATGAATGTCCGGGCGGTGTGAAACCCTATGGCTATATTACATTGGTTCGTAATGGCCAGTACGAAGATGCTATGAAATTACACATGGAGGACATTCCCCTTCCGGGAAGCCTTGGGCGCGCTTGTTACGCACCTTGTCAGAACGCCTGCACACGCGCAAGTCTGGAAGCACCGGTTGATATACGTCAGATTAAAAGATTTTTTGCAGAAGACTTTTACAATAAATTTCCTGATGCTCCTGCCGTAAACATTGAAAAAAAATCCGGAAGAAAAATTGCCGTTATTGGCTCCGGTCCGGCCGGTCTCACAGCCGCATACCAACTTGCTTTGAAAGGTCATCAGGTGAAAATTTTCGAAGCCGCACCTGTTGCAGGCGGAATGCTGGCGCTCACGCTACCTGAATATCGACTTCCGAAAACCGTGGTGGCACGCGATGTTCAGAATATAACCGCGCTGGGCATTGAAATTGAGCTCAATCATAAAGTTGAAGATCTGAATAAACTGAAATCCGAAGGATTTGATGCTGTCTTTGTTTCCGTCGGCACACACCACACAGGATCACTCGGTGTTGAGGGATCTGATCTTAAAGGAATTGTATCATGTCTCGATTTTTTACGCGAAGCCAATATCGGACAAAAACAAGATCTGCGCGGAAAAAAAGTAATGGTGATTGGTGGTGGAAATACAGCCATCGATGCGGCCCGTACATCGCTGCGACTCGGTGCTGAAAAAGTGACCGTGGTCTATCGTCGCAGCCGCGCCGAAATGCCATGCTTCGCTCCCGAAATTCACGAAGCTGAAGAAGAAGGTGTTCAGATTGCGATTCTGCGCAATCCAACACGTTTTATGGGCGAAAACGGGGTACTGAGAAAAGCTGAACTTATTAAAATGGAACTCTCCGAACCCGATGCCAGTGGTCGTAAAAAACCAGTCCCTGTCAATGGTTCAGAATATCTTGAAGACGTTGATTTGGTCATCGAAGCCATCGGACTGCAATCATCTGCAACAGTTTTCTCAGGCCAGATTGAGCTGGATAAGACCGGAGTAATAAAAACGAATGATAAAACACTGCAAACGTCGGTTCCGCATATTTTTGCCGGAGGCGATAGTGTGAGCGGCGCTTCAACAATTATCGAAGCTGCCGGTATGGGAAAACGTGCTGCATTTTATCTCGATAAATTTCTTGCCGGCGAAAATCCGGATGCTTATGAATTCGGAGATAAACTCCCGGCTGTAGATAAATTCAAAGTACTGAGCCGCCCCGGTATTGAATACAAACGCCCGCTGGCACACAAGCTGCGCAGCCCTGAGGAACGAAAAAAAGATTTTCTCGACGCCGAACTCACCTACTCCGAAGCGGAAGTAAAACTTAGTACAGAGCGCTGCCTCGACTGCAGCAACTGTCGCGAATGTCATCAGTGTGTAACCGCTTGTCCGGCTTATGCCATCGACTTTTCTCAGAAAAAAGAAGTTGTAACTGCAGAAGCAAAATCGGTGATTATCTCTACGGGTTTCAAACTTTTTCCACCATCCGGCAAGCCCGAATATGGCTACGAAAAATACCCGAATGTAATCGACTCCCTGCAAATGGATCGCCTGATTGCACCAACGCGTCCGTACAACAACGTACTGCGTCCCGGCGATGGAAAAACACCTGATAATATTGCGTATGTTTTATGTACCGGATCGCGTGATTCAAGTATCGAAAATCACGCATGCGGACTTGAATGTTCGAACAATCCAATTTGTTCTCAAATCTGTTGCATGTATTCCATCAAACAGGCACAGCTGCTGATGGGCGCTCTGCCATTGGCTGATATCACTATTTACTATATGGATATCCGTGCTTTTGGAAAAGGTTATGAGGAATTTTTTGTTCAGTCCAAAGGAATGGGCGTGAGTTTCATCAAAGGGAAAATTGCAAAAATAAACGAAAAGGAAGATGGCAGCGGCGATCTGATTCTTCGCTACGAAGATGTGACCACCGGCACTTACAAAGAAGCCAAACATGATTTGGTCGTTCTGTCTGTTGGAGTTCTTCCCGATAAAACAATTCCGCAGATGTTTACCAATGCTAATCTTGAACTTGATGAATTCAACTACGTGAAACAACCCGATGAAATGCTGAATCCTGCTAAAACCAGTATTGAAGGGGTCTTTGTTGCTGGTACTGCATGCGGCCCAAAAGATATTCCGGACTCAATTCTGTCAGCCGGATGTGCCGCAGCAGAAGTTGCATCATATTTAAAAACAGTTTAAATCAGACAATATGAATAATAAGATAGGTGTCTATATTTGTCATTGCGGCGGCAATATCTCCGATTATGTTGATGTAGCTGAAGTGCAACGTCTGATGAAGGACGAAGATGGTGTGGTGATTTCCAAACATGTGATGTTTGCCTGCGCCGACTCCAATCAAAAGGAAATGATTGAAGATATTGAATCGCAGAATCTCGATGCCATAGTTGTAGCATCGTGTTCTCCAAAACTGCACACACACACGTTTCGCGGCGTTGCTGAGCGCGCTGGTTTGAATAAATACAACTACATTCAGGCAAATATCCGTGAACAATGCTCATGGCCGCACAGCGACAAACCACTGGATGCAACGCATAAAGCAGTAGGACTCATCCGTGCTGCCATCAAAAAAGCAGCGTTGTCCGAAGCGCTTGAAACCATTGAGATCGAAGCGAAAGACGCATCACTTGTTATTGGTGCTGGTGTTGCCGGAATGAAGGCTGCAATTGAACTTGCAGGCATCGGCAACCAGGTTTTTCTGATCGAAAAAGAAGCGCATGTTGGTGGAAAACTACTTGAAAATGGAAAACTTTTTCCTACCAGTCAAAATGGAAAAGAACTTGCAGCCGGCTTACTGAGCCAGATTAAAGCCAATCCGAAAATCACGTTGTTTACTGAAACCGAAGTCGAAAAAGTTTCGGGCAGTGTCGGAAATTTTTCTGTTGATGTGAAAGTTCGCATGGCCGGAACCAACACAGAGACTATGACTCTGGCCGTTGGTTCTGTGCTTGTTGCAACCGGATATGCACATTATCAGCCCAAAGAAAGTGAATACGGCTATGGTCTGTCAGACCGTGTGATTACACTTCCCGAGCTGAAAAAGCGCATAGAAGAAAACAACGGTGTAATCACGCACAATGGCAAACCAGTGAAATCGCTTGCTTTTGTCTATTGCGTAGGAAGCCGACAAAGTAAAGGTGAAAATAAATATTGCTCACGCATGTGCTGCTCGTCGGCCATTCATACCTCGCTGCTGCTGAAGGAAAGCAACCGCGATATGAAAATTCTGCATTTGTACCGCGACATCCGCACCTACGGAAAACAGGAAATCATGTATGAGAAATCATCGAAACAGGGCGATATCTATCTGAAGTTTGAAGAAAAAGAAGCGCCTGTTGTTGATGTGGTCAACAATACCATCACAGTAAAACTGAAAGATTATCTCACACAAAAAAAAGAAATTGAATTTCAACCCGACATGCTGGTGCTTGTAACCGGAGCCGTTGCGCGCGAAGACAGTGCAGATGTTTCAGCGAAATTCAAAATTCCCCGCGGCGCTGATAAATTTTTCAACGAAATCCATCCTAAACTGAAGCCGGTTGAAACAGTCATAAACGGTGTGTTTATCGGTGGTTCATGCCAGGGACCGAAAAACATAAGCGAGTCGGTACAATCCTCTTCGTCGGCTGTATCAAAAATTGCTGCATTAATTAAAGACGGACTTGTTCAACTTGAACCGATCATCGCCCGCGTAAACGCTGATGCTTGCTTGTGGTGCGGTAAATGTGCCGCTGTTTGCGAGTACGACGCATTGAAAGAAATGACGTTTAACGGAAAACAAATTGCCGAAGTAAACCCTGCAACCTGCAAGGGATGCGGTATTTGCACACCCGTTTGTCCAACCGATGCGCTGGAAGTAATCATGTACACCAATTCCGAAATGGAATCGATGATTGACGGATTTATGGAAAACGTTGTACTGGAGCCATCGACCGAAGACACGGAAGAAGAATCTGTTGCCAGTGGACCGGTGAAAATGAAGGAGCATCCGCAACTTTGGCGTCAGATTGCAGCCAGCATTGCTACAGAACACAAGACCATACCTGAAATTGCACAAACCATTGGTATGGACAAGGACCTTGTGACCTGGCATGTGATGACTATGAATAAGTACAACGTGCTCATGGCCGATGGAATGGACAGCAAAGAACAGTATTACTATTACAAATTAAAAAATTAGCAGCGATGGCCACGATCAATTTTGAATTTGCTGACGATATAAAAAAATTCGGTGCGAAAGATTTCGACGCGTGTTTCAACTGCGGCACCTGTACTGCAATCTGCGACTTGTCGGACGGTGACAATTCATTTCCCCGGAAAATGATTCGCTACACCACGCTCGGAATCACAGATGATATAAAAACATCGCTCGACCCATGGCTGTGCTATTATTGCGGAGACTGCTCTACCAGCTGCCCGCGGCAGGCCGATCCGGGCAACCTGATGATGTCGCTGCGCCGCTGGCTGATGTCGAAATACGACTGGACCGGACTTTCAGGACTTCTGTATCGTCATATGAGCGCGTACATTGTGGCTTTTTTACTTGTCGTCGGTGGAATCATCGGCGCATATATGAGTGATGTATTCACACAGGAAGAATGGCTTCACTACGGACACCTGTTCGAAATGCTTGCTATTGCCGCCATCTTTGTGGTCATTCTACTACCGAATATTATCCGCATGTGGTTTTTCACCGTTTGGAAACCCACAAAAAAATTCAACATCCAGCATCATGTAAAAGCGCTTGGAGACTTGATTATACACATGTTTACGCAAAAGCGATCACTCGATTGTGCCGAAGAACGTATAGATAAAGTCTGGTATTATGAGCATTTATTACTGGTTTTCAGTTATCTGTCTTTGTTATTTGTAACCGTTTTTCTTGATTGGTTCAGCACCGAAAGCGTGTTTGTAAATGTGTTTGGCTATGTGGTTAGCGGAATCATTTTTATTGTCACCACCGATTTTGTAATCCGCCGCATTCGTAAGCGCAGCGAAAAAAGTAAATTCTCCCATCCATCGGACTGGTTCTTTGTGATCTGGCTGCTCATGATGGGAATTTCAGCATTCGCAGTACGCGTACTGATCGATACGAACCTGCTCGAAAACACATTTGGCGTATATTTATTTCACCTGACGGTGTTGGTACAATGGGCGCTCATCATTGTCCCATTCGGCAAATGGACCCATTTTCTGTACCGCTCATTCGCCATGTATTTCGAAAAAGTGAAATCGTTTTCGCGACCGGTCGGAAAGAAAAAATAAAGATTCAAAAAAGCTAAAATATCAAAAAAAAAGAGGCCAAAATGGTCTCTTTTTTTGTAAAGGAAGCAATCAAACAAGTTCTGTTGCAATTCTTTCAAAGGACTCAATAATGCTTTTATCCGTCTGTTGGAAAACACATTGTCCTTTTTCAGCAGCAACCCCAACTTCGGCAACCAGTGGAATTTGTCCAAGTAGTTTCACATGACATTCCTCTGCAAGTCTTTGTCCACCACCTGATCCGAAAATAAAATACTTTTCATCCGGATGATTGGCCGGTGTAAACCACGACATATTCTCAATTACGCCAAGGACAGGGATATTCAAATCAGGATTCTGGAACATGGATGCAGCCTTGCGAGCATCATTCAGCGCTATTTCCTGCGGAGTCGTTACTAAAACAGCTCCATGAATATTCAGTTTTTGAACGGCGGTAAGCTGAATGTCACCTGTACCGGGAGGAAAATCAATAATCATAAAATCAATTTTCCCCCACTGCGAAAATTCCAGTAATTGGGTGAATGCATTTGCTACCATTGGCCCGCGCCAGATAAGTCCCTGGCTATTTTCGATAAAAAACCCGATTGACATGATTTTTACCCCGTGTTTTTCAATAGGCAGAATAATTTGCTTTCCGTCTATTTCATTCGCCAGTGGTTTTTCATTTTCAATTCCAAACATTCGGGGAATCGATGGTCCATAAATATCAGCGTCAACCAATGCTACTTTGTATCCTTGCCGGGCCAGTGCTACTGCAAGATTGGCCGATACTGTTGATTTTCCTACTCCGCCTTTTCCGGATGCTACAACAATAATTTTGGCGACATCGGGCAACGAAAGTTTTTCAAAAGCATCCATTACTTTATAATTATTTCATGAGTAATACTAATACCTGCCTGTGAAAAGAGCACCCCAACCGGACACGTTTTTTCGGTTGTTTCATAGCACTTTTCAAGTTTCAGCAATTCTTCATCCGATTGAATGCGTAAGAGGATATGAACATCGGTAATAGTTGAAGCACCATCTTTTTGATCAGCGTTTACCTCAACGTCCATTTTTTCGAATTGAATGCGCATTTTCTGAGCAACCATTGCGAATATTGTTCCCACACAGCCACTAAGCGACATTACGCATAATTCAAGTGCCGTAGGGCCATTGTTGCTGCCGCCTTTTGCTTCGGGTAAATCGACAACGGTACTGTGATTGCGGCCATTGTCAACAACCGACTGAAATTGTTTTGTCCAGAGAGAATTTGATTTCATTGTTTTATTTTAAAGGATTTCAAGTGCGTTATTTAAATCAGAAATTATATCATCAACATCTTCAATACCAACTGAGAAACGGACCAAATCATCCGTAATTCCGGCGGCCAGTTTATTTTCTTTACTCACCGCTGCATGGGTCATTGAAGCAGGATGCTGGATCAGCGTTTCGACACCGCCCAACGAAACAGCCAACATAGCAAGATGAACGCTGTCCATTAGTTTTTTCCCGGCATCATAGCCGCCTTTCAACCCAAAACTCATCATTGAGCCGGAACCATTCATTTGCAATTTTGCCAGTTCATATTGAGGATGATTTGTCAAACCCGGATATCTTATCCACTCAACTTTTGGATGTGCCTGCAAAAATTCCGCGACTTTCATTGCGTTTTCCTGTGCCCGGTCAATGCGTATTGAAAGTGTTTTCACACCACGCAAAACCATAAAAGCCTGTGTTGGATCCATATTGCTGCCAAGATAAACCATAGAGTGCCTGATTTTTTTATACAAATCCTCCCCTTTTGTAACGATGATTCCTCCAACAATATCAGCATGTCCGTTTATAAATTTGGTTACTGAATGTAAAACCACATCGGCTCCAAGATCAAGAGGCTTCTGTAAATACGGTGAACAGAAAGTGTTGTCGACTACAAGAATCAGATTATATTGTTTAGCAATCTTTGCACATGCTGCAATGTCTGTAATATCCATAGTTGGATTAGCAGGGGTTTCAATATAAAGAACTTTTGTATTTGATTTAATAGCGGCCACAATATTTTCGATATTGCTTGTGTTTACAAAGCTGGCTTCGACATTGAATCGGGAAAAGTCTTGTTCGAGCAGTCCTCTTGCCGGACCATAAACAGCATCAGAACTAACAATATGACTGCCTGCATTTAATAAAGCCATGTAAACTGCGCTTATAGCGCCCATACCCGAGCTGGTGGCAATTCCGTTATAGCCATTTTCAAGTTCAGCAATATTGTGCTCAAGTGCGTTGATGGTTGGATTTCCAATGCGGGTGTAAATATACCCGTCGCTCTTCCCTGCAAAGCAATCAGCCCCATGTTGGGCGTTCTTGAATCTGAATGTCGAAGTCTGATAAATGGGAACCGATGCGCTTCCAAATTCATCTTCGAATGCACCCGCATGCACGAGTTTTGTGTTGAAACCTTTGTCTTTTGTTTTCATGTTTTCGTTTTGTATTTCTAAGTTGCTTAAACCTTCAAAACTGAAGGTTTTTCGGGTTGCCCCAAATCTGCATGATTAATTCCTTTATATTTTTCCACGGCATCATATTGAATTCCAAGCTTATCAAGCAAAGGTTCTACAGCCACCTGATGCACCTGCAATCCAATATCCCATGGATCGTATCCTAAAAGCAAGCCTGCCAATTCCTCGTAGGTAAGGACAGGAATTCCCATTCCGTTTTCGCCGTAGGTAATTCCCTCCATTTCTGCAATCACATATTGCCAGCGATCGAGAAAATAGGTACAGCCCGGGCAATTGGCAATAATGCAATCGGGCTTATAAGGTTCCATGGAATCAAATTTCATTTTTGAATTTGCCACAGAATATCCGCGGTTCGATTTAAGCAGATATTGTCTGAATCCAAATCCGCAGCAATGGCGACGTTCTGGATAATCGACCTGTGCCCCGCCCCATGCATCAATCATTCCGGCAAGAACATAAGGGAATTCTGCGCCACCAACACCCTTTTCAGGAAATATCTTTGCGTAGTGGCACCCAACATGATCCACTACTTTCAATTGCTCGCCGGTCTGTTTATTCAGCAATCTATAAGTTGCCTTTGCCGCAATCTCATTGCGGAATTTATAGATCAGATCGCTGGTATGTGCCAGATTTTTAGGAATTTCAAAGGTCATTCCTGTTGTCTGTTTCAGGATTTCCCGTGCTTGTTTTTCTTTTTCAGGAAAATGCTGCCAGGTTTCAATCACTTCGGAATATATGCCAAACGACGTGACGCAGGAGCAAACAAAATTTTCGAATCCGGCTTCTGTCATCAATGCAAATTGGCGCGCAACAACGGTCATAGTGGTTTCGAACGGAATAACGCCCGAATGATATGCAATGCCAGTGCAAGTGGTTTGGCGCGGATCGTCGAAAATATTTTTACCAAGATCGTTGGCGAGAATTTTCATGAATAAATCTTCGGCAGCCGGAAAAAAATTCTGTCGAATGCAGCTGCGTGCCAGATAGTAATTGTCATCGGCAATTTCTTTCTGATGCTTTTCCCAGTTTTCGTTTTTCTGATATTTCATTTTGTATTCTCCCTTCTATTCTCCGTTGTAGGTTTTATTGAAATATTCATCGTGACCACTACTGAATTCAATTCCATGATCAGCAGCATAACGAGCCGATGCTTCTTCAATTTTGTTGAATCGTGCTGTTCCACCGGTTGCATCAAAAATTTTCTTTAAGTCAATCAGCGATTGCTTTTCCGTGTTGCGCAGTGCTCCTGCTTTGTCCTGCTTATAACTTGCTCCCAAACGATTCAAAACATCGGTTCTGTTTTCACGCATCCATTTCCAAATCGGGCCCTGCTCGGGATACATCTCATTGCTGACTTCATCAATGTAAACACAATAGCCATATTCCAAAATGTGATCTCCAACCGTTCGCTTGATGGCGAGCTGTCTTCGGCCTTGTTCGCTGTGCATAAACAGACCTGAATCCACCGACAATGCCCGCAAAGACTGAATGATGTAGCATGGCACATTGTCGCGCGGGCAGCGGGTTTTGCATGATAGGCATTCACCACAACGCCAGATATCATCCTTTTTTAAAAGCTCTTCGAGATCTTTTTCATTTTCTTTCTGAACCAGATCGACAATCTGTCGCGGATCGTAATCGCTCACTGCGGCCGCCGGACAAACAGCAGTGCAGGTTCCGCAATTGATGCAGGCCTTCATGCCTTCCTGGTAGCGAATGTCCTTTTTTAATGCTTCATATAAATTCATGATGCACTTCTACTTATTTCAACAATACGAATGGCACCGGTAACACATACAGCCACACATTTGCCGCACAGATCGCACAGTTCTGTATTGCACTCAAACCGAGTTGGCTTGCACGGAACATCCATCGCAGTACAATACTTTACACAACGTGCACAGCTGTAATTAGACACACGACTAATGGCTCTTTTTTCACAAACATTGTAACACAGTCCACAATTGGTGCACAATTGACAATCAATTTCTATAACTTTTTTCACGACCATTGTTTCACACTCTTTAATAAATCTGTTTTAAAATTCTATTCCTTTGCGGGCTTCGACCCCGCGGGAATAATAATGTTTTCTTTCGATCATTTCAGTTACCAGATCGGCAATTTCAAATAGCTGCTCCGGGGCATTGCGACCGGTCAAAACAATTTCCATTTCATCGGGTTTTTGCTGCAACATAGCAATCACTTCGTCAAGCGGAATTAATTTGTAATACAGAGCAATGCAAATTTCATCAAGCACAACCACATCATATTGATTATTGCTGATGATGGCCGATACGCAATTCAAGCCGTTGCGGGCGGCATCAATGTCTTTCTGTAATGGTTTGTTTTTGATAAAACAATCAAGTCCGAACTGATGAATTTCAATTTCAGGAAAATGTTTCAAGGAATCCAGTTCAGAATAATGCATTCCTTTGACAAACTGGGCTATATAGGTTTTCTTTCCTGCACCTGCAGCCCGCACTGCAAGCCCAATTGCAGCTGTAGTCTTTCCTTTGCCATTGCCTGTATATAAATGAATATAGCCTTTCATGGTTCTGACAATTTTTTAGACTTTAAATTTTCTCAAATAATAAAAATGACCGTCATGCTCAACCTTTGCGATATAGCCCGAACTAATCATTTCAGAAAGAATTGTTTCATCCGCTTTGTCTTTAATCAAAATCTCACACATCACATCGTCGCGAATTGGATGGACAGAGCACATGTTTGCAATGTCTTCAATCACGTTTCCTGTCACACCTACAAAAGTTCCTTCGAATCCGGTTATCAATTCGGTATTGATTCTTTTATCTGAAAAAATATTCCACGCCCGGTTAATACTGCTTTCGTCAGGCGACTTGACCGATGAATCAGCCGGTGGACGGGTAGGAATTGAAAGATAAGCTACCGAAGGCGATAACGCAGCTACCAAATCAGCTGTCTGAGCCACACAACCGGCATCATCATTCACCCCCGCAACAAGCATCGTTTCGCTGATCAATAAACCATTGAACATGTCTTTGAAAGCCTGAAGGCCACTCAGATATTTGCTGAATGTAAGACCTTTCGCCGGACGATTCATTTTTTTCCAGACAGCTTCGTCGGGCGCATCTACCTTTACCGAAACAAGATCGGCATAATTCAGGTCTTCGCGCACCTGAACATCGAATAGCAACGATGCATTTGTGATTACAGCAATCGGAATTTTAAAATCTTTCAACCTTAAAATTGTTTTGCCAAGATTCAAATCAAGCGTTGGTTCACCGTTTGCAACAATCGTCAGATAATCGGGCTTGTCGTTTTCTGATAGTAATGATAAATGATTCTTTACTTCAGAAAAAATGACGTCCGGCGTAAAAAATGTTTCGCGGTTGATGGTGTAATACTTTGTGATTCCGACCTGACAGTACACACATGAATAGGAGCAGAGTTTCCGCGAAGGGATGTTGTTTATTCCCAGACTCTTTCCCAAACGCCGCGATGGAACAGGCCCAAAGGTAATCATGGTGTTCTGGTTTTAATGATTTCCCAAACCCGACTGGTGTTTATGCTTACAACAGAATCAGGTGCCCACTCAACATAACTTTTTCCATTGACCATAGCCTCGGTAACAACCGGATCAAATGGCAACATGGCAACCACCGGAACATTATTCAGCTTGCAATATTGTTTGATTTCGGTTGTCATTTCATGATTCAGATCATATTTATTAATGACAACCATGGCGAAAATTCTAAAGTGAAAGACCGCATCCATGGCGCGTTGCAAATCGTGTAAACCTGAACGGGTAGGCTCCGTTACAATAATCACTTTATCTATCCCGGTAATGGTTGAAATAACCGGGCAGCCGATTCCAGGAGGACCGTCATAGAGAATCAGATCATGATCATTTTCGACAGCCATTTGTTTTGATTTTTCGCGAACCAGACTCACCAGCCGGCCCGAATTCTCTTCGCCCGGAGCCAGCCGTCCGTACACCATGTGACCATATCGGAAAGTACCACTATATAACCTGCTTTTATCATTATCAATCATGGAAATGGCTTTAAACGGGCAAACCCGCTCACATAAACGACATCCATCGCAGCTGATTTTCGTAATTTCAACCTTGCCATCAACTGTAGTTATTGCATCAAACCCGCAGTAATCAATGCATTTCCCACAATTGGTGCAAACAGAATAATCAATCACAGCTTTCTGTCCCGAAACAAAAACTTCTTCTTCGGTATGTTGCGGCTGAAAAAGCAAATACTGATTGGCTGCATCCACATCACAATCGGCTAATAAAATATTTTTCGCCAGACTTGCAAGAGAAGCCGCAAAGCTGCTTTTCCCTGTACCGCCTTTACCACTGATTACTGCTATTTCCATGAGTGCGGAGTCAAAGTGTCAAACAATTGTCGAAATTTTCCCAACCAGACTTCGTCCATAGCCGAAATCAATAACCCTTTGGAATAAGTAAGTGCAATTTCGCGTGAAAAAGGAATTTCCATAAGAAGTGGAATTTTCTTCTCCTTCAAATAATTATAAACATCTGAATTGCCAATTCCAGCGCGGTTTACAACAACACCCATTGGTTTATTCATATCAGCCAGCGTTTCGACTGATTGTTTTAAATCGCTTAATCCAAATGGCGTTGGTTCGGTTACCAACACAACAAAATCGGCGAGATGAGCGGTTTGAATAAACGGACAGGAAGTGCCCGGTGGCGAATCGAACAGGACTACCGAATCAGAACCGGCTTCGGCAATAGCGGCTTTGATCAATTTTACCGATGAGTAAACTCCGATTTTTGTACGACCTTCTATCATCGTAAATTGGTTAGCCAAATCAAAGCGTTTAACCGTGCCCAAGACACTTTGCTTTTCTGTTATTGCGCTGTCATTGCAAGCAACAAAACAAGCACCACAGCCATGACAAAGATCCTCCATAACCTTGATGACCTGTAAGGTTGGAACATGAAAAATTGCATTGTAGGAACAATACTTATGACATCGTCCACAATGGGTGCAAATGCTTTCATTAATAACGGGAACCTTTTGTGTAACATCGAAGGATTTTGTCAGGCAACCACTGATAAATAAATGCACATTGGGCTCTTCGGCGTCACAATCAACAATAGTAACCGGAATTTTTGCCTGCTGCAGCGCATAAAACAAATTAGTTGCAACAAATGTTTTACCTGTTCCACCTTTACCACTGGCGATGGCAATTTTTATTTTATGGGTTGAATTAATCATATTCCAAACGGGTCTTTTTATAGCACAGAGTTGGCTCTGTTAGCCGTTTCCATAAACTATTATTCCATGTACCCAAAGCCTGATGAGTGAGGAAATATTTTTGTGGAATCGGATGTGTGCCAACAACCACCGTTAATCCGAATTTTTCAGTAATGAATTTTTCGAAATATTCAATATTACGGCAAGGCGGATAACCAACCAGCATGCCGGTTGCCAGATGCACATGGGTCACACCGTTTTTTTTCATTTCGACAGGAGCGTATTCAATATTTCCGCCCGGGCATCCATCACACGTGGTGTATGCTGCAATTTCAACATCCTGGTTTTTATAAATAGAAAAGGCTCCTTCGCGTTTTTGCAGGGATCTGAAACATTTTCCACCGGCGCAGGTGTGATAGCGGTTGCAAATAATAATACCAACTTTAATCTTCTCCATCATTGCATTTTTTGCGGATTAAACACATTAAAGCTCCCTTTTTCAACGCCAAGCCTTTCGGCAATCACATCGCATTTGGCCATCAATAAAAAGAAAATGCGGTTGTCGTTCAGATCGATCAACCCTTCCAGATTGCCCTGCCCTTTTGAAATAATTAAATCTGCTTTTCTGAATTCCTCGTAAAAATCGACACTGCAGCTGCTAAGAACCGTAGAAGGATTTCCTGACCCATTTGAAACTACATCAGCAACAAGGCTCATACAAACCGTTTCGGCATCTTCAAGAGTAACATCATTCAGAATGGGTTTACCTCTTACAGCAAAAGTGACATGGTTGTGCATCATTGTTTCAATGAACAATTTGTCAAAAACAATTTCGCCGGCATTGTCGCCCAGATACAATATGTTTTTTGCCGTTGAAATACGTGATTTCAGTTCAACTGAATGATCAATTGCAAAAGACGTTTTCAGTGCTTTATCAATCGTTTCATTGATATCAAAACTGCTGTGGGCGCCATAATCCATTACATTGCCGGCAATCGCCAACCTCAGCGCCATCAAAAAAGAATCGGAAGAAAGCTGCACCTGCGGTTTTATAATTTTATATAATTCAAGAGCAATCGCATTGTTCTCTTTTTTCTCAGTGAAAAATGGATCACCCTGTCCGACCAAACGACCAAATTCGGCATTGAGCAACTGCTGAATTTGCGGTGCAGGCAAATGTGCATTTTGCTTCCATGCAATATCAAAGAAACCAAAAAAACGATCGCGTGTTTTCTGCTTAACCTCGAATTTGTCAAACAATCTGTTGTAGGTTCTCAGAAAACATTGAAGACATCGTTCATCGATGGGTTTTACGGCATTAGTGCCTGCAGGCTCCGTCGTGAGGGTGCTCATCATGATTGCAGTAATTGGCGGTCAGGGTAAGTCTGTTTTTCAGGAAATCTTCAACCAACTCTGTAGCTGATTTTATGGGGCCTCCAACAAATGCATTAATATTTTGTTCATTAAACAGCATAATAGCCTGTTGACCCATCCCGCCGGCAATAACGTCGGTAACACCAAATTCAGCTACCCAACGCGGGTATAATCCAGGAACATGCTCAGGAGGAGTTACTTCTTTAAAATCAATAACCCGATCATCTTCTGTGTCTACAATTGCAAAAGTCTGACAATGTCCAAAATGTGCACAGAGCACGCCGTTTTCCAAAGGAATGGCAAATTTTCTTTTCATTTTTTTCTGTTTAAAAAATGGGGAGGTGAAGAGCATCCTCCCCTGTTTCAAAAAACCACTTATGAAACTACTCCGGACTCTCCTTCCGAAATTTCGATAACTATTGTTTTCCTTCTCGGATGCGTTTCCCTTTCCCTTCGCCGCATCCATCTGCTTTTCGACGTTTTCCAAGACCTTTCCCAAGCTTTTCCAGTTTTTCATTGTCACTCAGTTTTCCACACTGACCAAGCTTCCGGCCTGTTGCTGAACCCTTACCGTCGGGCCCTGTTCCATCTAATCGTGGCATAGCAATGATTTTAAGTGTTTTCTCTTTTCAACCAGACTAAATAATTGTCAATAACCTCGCTTACAACGCCCGAGTATCCCTGATAAGCCCTTATACCATGTTGTTTGCAGATGTTATCGGCATAGTCAGGTAGTTTGTATGCAAGCACAACAGTTACTCCTTTTTGTTGCAGTGTCAGTGGAATGTTGTTTTTACAATCACATCCTTCCGGAGTGCAAAGAATTTCGGAGTCAACAATATTATTTGTTTCATCCACTGAGAAAATGGTGAAAACCTCGCATGAATTCATGAATTCATCCAGAATTTTTCCAGATGTAGGCACAGCAATTTTCATAATGGGGTCCTCCTTTTTTTTAATGTCGGGTTATTAATTTTATAATGTCTTCATTCTTGATTTCAGGATCTTTAAGGACAATCATTTGTATTTTCAAACTATCCAATAACGGCTTAATTTTAAAGCCGAATTCTCCGGAAACAATTTTACCAACATTTTTGGATGCTACAAGTTGCACTGAAGCCGGGCCTGCTCCTTCTTCTGCGTCCTTATTGGGATTAGGAATAAATTCAACTGATTTTGTTTCAGTATCATAAATTACGAAATATGCACACCGACCAAAACGCTGGTCTATCTTTGATTCCAGGGTGTTTCCTGTTGACGAGATGGCTACTTTCATTGTATTGGTTTTTTATTTTTTCTAAATTTTCGACCCTTTCTTCTCATGACGATGTTACACGTAGGGCAAATCATATTATTACACGGTTGACCATGCCTGTGCTTTTGTTCAAGTCCGCATTGAGGACATACACAAATATCATCGCAACTGCTTTCCGATGTCAGCTGCCCACTGATTTCCGAATCATATTCTTCAATATCCTTGCTTCCACACAAAGGACAATTTTTAATAATTATGTCCTTTTGAGGATTGTTGAAATTGCAATTGCAGGCACCGCAATTGTACCAGTCACTGTCGAAATATACTTTTCCACCCTCAATGGTTATCGGGCGTCCTTCGACAAATGCGGTGGCCAGTTTCTGCCGTACTGAGGCATAAATGCGCGAATAGGTCGGCCTCGACACATTCATCAACTCCGATGCCTGATCGTGTGTGTACATATCATAATCGCACAAACGTAGCGCCTCATATTCCTCATACAATAAGATGACTGGCGTGGAGACCTTGCCTGACACTTCCTGTCCATAAGGCTTGAAACCCTTTACTGCCGGCGGGTTTGAGACTTTTCTGATTCTTTTAATTCTTGGCATTGAATTTCATTTGAGCATTTGTTCGATACAAAGATAGTGAACATTTGCTCATTTCAAATATTTTTTTTTACTTTGTATGAAATTTTAACATATGGACTCAATAACAACTCAAACCCGTGTCATTTTTCCTTGCGACCTGAATAATCATGAAACATTGTTTGGCGGGAAAGCGCTGATGTGGATGGACGAAGTGGCCTACATAACAGTGTTGCGATATCTCAATCACAACGCTGTCACTATTGCAGTCAATAAACTGAACTATGCTAATCCGGTGAAGGCCGGCGACATCATTGAGATTTCAGGAATTGTCACAAACGTTGGCAGTGTGAAAATTACAGTACACGTTGAAATACAACGGGAAGAAATGGAAACCGGCGGAAAATCGAAGGCCATTGAGGCCGATTTTGTATTTGCCCCAATCGATGAAAATCATAAGCCTGTCCGTGTGCCGGCCGAGAAAATCTGAAGCCAATAATTATTAATTGTCGTGGATTGTTTGATTGTTCGGAAAAATCATAATCTTTATGAATAACGATAAAGTCAAGAGAAGTATTCCAGACTAAATGTAACTGAAATGAAAAGCAAAAAGAAATCGTACGATGCAATTATAATCGGAGGTGGAATAGCCGGTCAGGAAGCAGCTTTGAACCTTGCCAGTATGAACTTTAACGTTCTGATTGTAGAAAAGGATTTATCCATTGGCGGAAAAATGATTCAACTCAGCAAGGTTTTCCCTACGCTTGACTGTGCTGCTTGCATAACAACCCCTAAAATGTCTGAAACCCTCAGACACCCGAATATAACAGCGATTCTTTATGCAGAAATTGAAAGCATCGGAAAAACTGAAAACGCATTTGAAGTCACAATTTCAAAGAAACCGAGATATGTAAAAGAAGAACTCTGTACCGGTTGTCAATTGTGTGAATATGTATGTCCCCAGGTTTTAAGCGACCAGTACAATTATGATATGGTAGGCCGTAAAGCTATTTTTATTCCGTTTTCTTTGGCCAACCCAAAAGTCGCCGTTATTGATATTGATAACTGCATTCATTGTCATCGTTGTGTGAAGGTTTGTGTTTCCAAAGCAATCGATTTTAAACAGCAAAGACAATGTATTTCTGTAACAGCCAAATCGGTGATTTTTGCAACAGGTTTCAGGTTGATTTCTCCTGAAGCCAGACCCGAATTGGGCTACAGGGAATTCCCAAATGTGATTGATTCGCTGCAAATGGATCGGTTAATTGCGCCAACACGTCCATACAACGAAATTGTCAGGCCAGGCGATGGAAAAGTCCCCGATAATATTGCGTATGTATTATGTGTGGGTTCAAGAGACTCTTCTGTATCAAATGACCGCTCAAGTGACCCGAACATGAAAAACCCGATTTGTTCGCAGATTTGTTGTATGTATTCCATCAAGCAGGCTCAACTGCTTACCGGCGCCCTTCCTCTTGTGGATATCACTGTTTATTATATGGATATCCGTGCTTTTGGCAAAGGCTACGAGGAGTTCTACAATGAGGCAAAAGGTATGGGGATTAATTTCGTAAAAGGAAAAATCGCACGAATCAATGGCGCAGACGATAATAGCGGCGATCTTATTCTTAGGTATGAGGATGTAGTAAAAGGTGTATTAAAAGAAACAAGACATGACCTGGTGGTACTTTCCGCAGGGATAAAGCCTGAATCTGCAATTGTCAACGTATTCGAAAATGAAAAACCGGAACTTGATGAATATGGTTTTATCAGGCAGGTTGACGAATTGCTTAATCCGGCCGCAACAAGCATTGTTGGCGTATTTGCAGCCGGAATGGCCTCAGGGCCAAAAGACATCCCGGATTCCATTTTGTCTGCCGGTTGCGCTGCAACGGCCGTTGCTTCATATTTAAGGAAACATGCCCCTGTTGATTTTTCTGAACCAGAGGAAGAGAAAACCAAGGACCTTGTTGTCAGTCCCGGCCAGACAGTACCAGTACAAAATGAAGAATCTGAGCCCTTACATGTTTATGTGAATCAAGAATAGATAAGAGTACCCGTAAAAAAGATTCGCAGTGAGAAAAGTAAATTCTCTCATCCATCAGACTGGTTCTTTGTGATCTGGCTGCTCATGATGGGAATTTCCGCATTCGCAGTACGCGTACTGATCGATGCCAACCAGCTCGAAAACACATTTGGCGTATATTTATTTCACCTGACGGTACTTGTACAATGGGCGCGCGTCTCCTGACGCGTGACCAGATGGAAATATTTCTGATGACTCACTAAAATCAACACTATTAAAATAATTTCTACCTTTGATACTATCAAATGATACTACCCAATGAAGTTATTTACAGCTCCGTCATTCACCATCACCGCCCGGATCCTTGAACTCGTGGCTTCATTGTCAGAAAAGTCCGGAGCCATCAATGCGCTGTTTCTTAACAAAATCCCACAAAATATTCATGAAGAAAACCGCATTGAAAGCATTATTTCGAGTCTTTTGCTCGATGGAAGCAATCTGACCCGGGCCCAAATGGATCGAGTCCTCTCTGAAAACTTTGCAGATAATGATAATAAGGATTTCTTGGAAATAAGCAACGCTGCAATGGCATATGAGAAAATCGGACAATGGCATCCCTACAGCTATTCGTCGTTCTGCGCTGCCCATCAAATGCTGATGGACGGGCTGAGTGATACCGCCGGAGAGTTGCGCACCGACACGGTTGGCATCAAGATGTATCGAAAAAAAATCATGACGGCTCCCGATCCGAAACAATTGGAATCGCTGCTCGAAAATCTGTTTTCATATGTAAAAACAAGCCGTGACCTATTGTTGGTGCGTAGCTGCGTATTCTATTATGAGATATCTTTTATCCATCCGTTCGATCAGGGCAACGGCCGCCTGGCGCGACTCTGGCTCAAGGTGCTGCTCAACGAATACAACCCTGTATTCGGGTCGATAGCGATTGAATCGTTTATGCTCGCACAAAAACAGCAGCTGCACGATGTACTGTCGCGTTGCACCCGCTCAGGAAAATCGACATTGTTTATTGAATTCATGCTGAGCCTGATTGATGAAGCACTCGGAAAACTGCTCCTGGAGCGGCCGCCTGTCATCTCATCCGATGACCGTATCCATGCTTTTCGCAACAGCTTCACCCATGAAATGTTCACCCGCAAAGACTACATTCAATTTTTCAGGAATATTTCAACGGCCACCGCCAGCCGCGATCTGCAATCAGCCACCGAAGCGGGTACCATTCACAAGACAGGCGATAAAAACCAAACAATTTACCGGTTCAGAGCCAAATAAATTATAGGGGTCAGTTGCTGGTAAAATTTCACCTGCTAATCTGGGCGCGCGTCTCCTGACGCGTGACCAATAACCAATAACTGTTAACCATTAACTATTTCACAAGGATTTCATCCACAAACACCCACGACTTCAATCCGGCGTATGGATGCCATTCCGGAAGGGTTTTCGTTGCGGCAATATTGAATTTAATGTATCTCGTTTTCTTCCCTGAGACGTCAAAAATAAACGATTTCATCATGGGCTCACTTTGCAGATTGTCAGATGAAATCAGCGTTACAGGGCCATCGTACTTTTGCCCATCCTTCGATAATCTGCATGAAACGCTGACTGGATGTAATATCCACGATTTCGGATATTGAAGTGAACTAATTTCTATAGTGTCAACCGAAGTAACCGAGCCAAGATCGAGCACAATTTCAACATCTGTTGCTTCCCAACCAAGCCAATTGATTTTGTAATCTTCAGTGCCTTTCACTCCATTGGTGAGCGTGGCTGGTCCAGCCGCTTTGTACTTAGGGTCTGGCTCAGGACTGCACGTAATCTTTTTTTGAAATGCAAGATTTCCTTTAGTGCTGACATGGATGTTCCTATACGTGTTCACGTACCAAATCTTGAATGTAAGCCCGTTTTCATTGAATTCAGAGACATTATTCTGCGTACAGATATGTCTGAATTGTTCCAGCATTGTTGTCATCCTGGTTTTCAAAACCCACTCTCCATCAACGTTTTCGTACCATCCACGCGGACCAAACAAGTCGGTTTTGGCAATTTCCATCTCGGCATACATAATTGGAAGCCGCGCAATCTGAACTCTTGAAAGCAGTGCTGAATCAGATGCGACAGCACTTTCAGCATAGTCGAAAAATTGATTATACTTGGTCAGATTTTCCGTTGAAAGATAGGTTTCAGCTGCTTGTACCGGATTTCCGTAAATATCCAGAAACTGCTTGTAGCGCAAACATTCGCTGTGCAGTAAGTCAAAATACTTACGGATCCCAACAGAAGCATCGCCATAATAATACTTCATGAAATCATCAATGATTGCGTTGGCATCTGCATCCGGATTCCATAAAAGCTTGCTCAACAGGTATGTTTTTAGCTCAGAGAATTCAACTCCGTGCTTTGCATTGCATTGCTGGAAATTCGCAATCACATTGTTCTTCGTGAAATACTGAAGGTTGGGCTGCAAAGTGTGAAACAGCGGAAATGGCGTCAGATACGATGAAAACTGCACTTCATAATCCCACATCATAATATTATTACTGATTCTGCCCCACCCTTCCATGTCTTCGCGAAACGAGGCTGCACCAGGATCTTCAGCTATCGGGTACGTGCGGTTTAATTCGATCGAACACAGCGTAATCATCACATTGCTGTCGGGTTTTGTGATCAGCGGCGGCTTTCGGGTGTACTGATAGGCAAGCGTGGTAATAGTTTTGTCTGGAAATTCTTTGGCAACAGCATTCACAAACCTCAGCATTAAGCCAGCCGGAGAGCCTTCCTGCAAATCAATGGACTGGCATTTTTCACATTGACAATACTCGTAATTGTCGTTCTGACTCACTGACCAATATTTAATTTTTGGATGAGCAGACATCTCTTCTTTAAGTTTTTTCAGCGTGATTTTCAGTACTTCGGGATTGGTCAAACACAGCTGTCCGTGCGCCACCCGATTGCCATTCACCAATGCAAAATATTCAGGATGTTCATCGAAATATATTTCAGGAGGCACCAATTTGTTGAATGTATGCACATAGTAACCTTGCCAATCTGGCTCGCGCCAACGGTCTTCAATGGTATTCAGTTTTCTGAAATATTTAAAGGTAGTGTCGTTGGCGAATGGACCGTTCACAATACGAATGGTAGCAGGCGGAATCTGAATTTCGTTGATGGGATTTAAAATAATATCTGTCATTACTGGCATGTATTCAGCTCCTGGAGCCAGCATACGCACCCCCAGATAATCTTCAAGAAACCCGGTCACTCCGTAAATCACCCCCATGCCGCTTCCGCCTGTAATGTAAATGTTGTTATCGGATGTTAGAATACAATATCCGTCTTCTTTAAGCAATTCTGCCGATTCTGAGCAAAATCCGCGAGGAAAAGTTGCCAGAACAAAAGCAGGATGTTTGGCCTTTGGGTCAGAATCACGGTAAACGGGCAATTGCGCGCCGCTTATTCTAAAAAGATAGTGCTGAAGGATTTCGCTGGCTTCAATTTCATTTACCGTTGCTGTTGAGCTGAGAATGATGCTGTATCTGCTTTTCCCGTTTTCGATCAGGCGTAATTCGCTGCTGCCCAATACCGCCGATGATAGAAATATACAAATCAGAAATGCGATTTGGGGCAATCTTGTTTTCATTTATCAAAGAAAATAATAATTTCCCTTCTGAAATCCCGATTTTACCCATTTAAGGCCATTAGTTATTAAATGCTTTCAACAACATATTAACAGGTTTTCAACAATTTATTTTGGTTTTCTAATGGCGAAAATTCTGAAACTTTCTGATAATAAAGATATTAACCTGGCGGCTCAGTAAATTTTGTTGAAAAACAGAGATCTTTTAAAAGAAAATTCCGGCTCCTGGCATCAGACCGAGCAATATAGCTCCCAATGCGCATAGTATTCCAATAACAGAATGACTGATCTTTGTTTTTACAACCGGGGCAATGCAGAGAATAAAGCCTGCTACTGCCGTTACAATAATCACATTTCCTATCAAAGTCTGCGTATTTTGCATTTCTTGATGAACCAAAAAACTCAATTCGTCATATTTTTTCTCTATAGCATTAACTTTTGGTATATAAATATATCGGTTGTACAAGCCTGAAGCAAGGCTCATCAATAACAGAAATAGACCTGGAATAAAAAGTGTTTTCATTGCTTTATGAATTAAATTCACTTCGACTAATGCAAATATATTTCATATATAACGCATAATAACTAACACGTGTTATTATTTTTGAACAATTCTTTCAACAATTTTCTTTGAAATTCACAGGAGCCTCATCCGCACAGAATATTCTTCTCCGTTCTTTGGTATTTCAAACCTTATCACTAGTTCGAAAAGTAACCGCTAGCATCAAAAATGTGCGTAGCTTGTGCTAAACCCAGCAACAAGCCAAAGATTCCGATCAGGATTCTGAAAAAATTCAGCACTCTTTTTCTATTCTCCTCCGGAATATAACACAACACCAGTGCCGTTGTACTGACGAAAATTGTAATTATTCCGAAAGTAACCTGGCTAGATTGGGTGTCGTTGCAAACGGGGGCATTGAAAGTCATACACTCGTTTGCATGATGGCACTGACGACAAAAACTGATTATACAGTCCGGTTGCCATGCTGACAAGGGAAAGGATAAATCCGATAACTGAATGGTTCTTTATTGATTATTTCTGTCAACTGATTCAGATTTCAAGTAAAATTATTCACATCAAGGACGTTTTATTTAACAAAATAACCGGTATAATCGAACATATGTGTTGCTTGCATCAGACCAATCAGAACAGCAATAACAGAAAGCAGAATACCAAAGTAAGCAAGATAGCTTTTCTTTTGTCTGATGGTTGGCCACAAACAAAGAATGAAAGCCAGTACGCCTGCAAGTATGGCCGTCTGGCCCAGCAAAATCTGCATGTCCTGAGTAGTGTCACAGTCTCGCTGACTCAGGATGTCAGTCTTACACATATGAGCATGATAAGCAGTCACATAGGTCAACTGATTATATATGCCAACTGCAATACCCAGCAGTGCAATGACAAAACCGGTAATAGATAAAGTTTTCATGTCAGTTTAGTTTAATCAGCAAATTATTTCGCCTAATACAAAGATAATCTATTTAACACGACTATATTATCAAACCAATCACTTTTATTTTTGCTGTTAAACTATTATCGATTTTTACAATATGAATATTTCATCGATTTTTTTCACTACTTTTGAAAAAAGAAATTAGCCGTGGTAAAGGAAAGAGAAAAAATTGTCCCTGATTCTCAGAAAACAGTAGATCCTGTAAAAAGCCTGATTCTGATCAATGATGATGTCAATTCTTTTGATCATGTTATTGAGTCACTTATTGATGTTTGCAACCACAACGAGGAGCAGGCTGAACAATGTGCAATGATAACGCATCTCAAAGGCAAATGTCCGATTAGAAAAGGTGATCGGGATGCATTGCTGCAGATCAAACAGCAGCTATCTGAACGAATGCTTTCGACTGTTATTAGTGAATAAACTTTAGTATTATGATAAAAAGAATTTCAGTACTCATTATTTTAGCAGTACTTTTTGTTGATTGCACGCGCGTTCCGGTAACTCGCCGCAAACAATTCCGCATGCTCCCCGAGAGTATGATTAACAACATGAGTTTGATCGCTTATAATGATTTTATTGCTGCAAATCCGGCTGTTCCCACTACAGATTCCCGCACCCAGCAAGTGGTTGGTGTAGGTCAAAAACTTCAAAATGCAACAATCACATATTTAAAAAAGCACGGCTATGGCAAAAGGGTAAAGCAATTCTCCTGGGCATTTACACTGGTCGATGACCCGATGGTGAACGCATTCTGCTTGCCTGGAGGAAAGATTGTTGTTTATTCAGGGATCCTTCCAGTCACAAAAACCGATGCCGGCCTGGCCACAGTGCTGAGTCACGAAATAGCTCACGCAGTTGCCCGTCACGGAAACGAGCGAATGAGTCAACAACTGGCCGTTGCAATGGGCGGTGTTGCACTTTCTGTTGCCATGCAAAACAATCCTCAGGAAACACAGAATGTCTTCAATTCGGTCTATGGAATCGGTGGAACGCTTGGAATTCTGGCCTATTCGCGCAAACATGAGTACGAAGCCGATAAAATCGGAATGGTCTTTATGGCGTTGGCTGGTTTCGATCCGGCCGAATCTGTCGTATTCTGGGAACGAATGTCAGCAAGCGGTGCCGGTGCCAATATTCCGCAGTTCCTGAGTACACACCCCACCGACGATAATCGCATTGCCGCAATGAAAGAATTTCTTCCGACGGCAAAAACATATTATAAGCCCGCTCAATAAAACACTATGGATTGGACTCTGATTATTACCCTGATTTCTGCCGGCATTGTTCTGATAATGCTTGAGATTTTTCTCCTTCCCGGAATGATTGCTGGCATTATTGGCGGTGCGGCAGTATTGTTTGGTATTTACGAGTCCTACGCTGTGTACGGATCCGAAGCTGGAATAATCACAACTGTTGTTACTCTGGCTGTTACGGTTATTCTTCTCATCCTTTTATTTAGGTCGAACACCTGGAAAAAAGCTGCGCTGAATGATTCGATCGACAGCAAAATGAACACGGAAAGCGACAACCTGAGCCCGGGCGATGAGGGCAAAACAATCACCCGTCTTTATCCAATTGGAAAAGCGGAAATCAACAATGAGACCTACGAAGTTCAAAGTCTGACCGGAATTATCGAAGCAGAATCTGATATTGTCGTTACCAAAATTGAAGGATATAAAATCTTTGTCAAACCCAAAAACACATAACCAATGAATTTACTTTTCGTTTTTCTAAACTCCAATGCTGAGGTCGGAATTTATTTCGCCATCGGCATTGGTGCCCTCATCGCTTTATGGCTGCTGTTTTACCTGATTCCGGTTGGTCTCTGGTTCAACGCCTTGCTGTCTGGCGTTCGTGTTTCTCTAATTCAGCTTATTCTGATGAGATGGAGAAAAGTTCCGCCTGCAATTATCGTCAACGCGCTGATCACTTCTTTCAAAGCTGGTATTCCGCTCAACCGGAATGAGCTCGAAGCTCACTTCCTGGCTGGTGGTCGCGTGAAAAATGTTATCAATGCACTTATCTCAGCAGATAAAGCCAATATCCCACTCGATTTCAAATCGGCTACGGCCATCGATCTGGCTGGCCGCGATGTGTTTGAAGCTGTGACGATGAGTGTTAACCCAAAAGTAATCAATACTCCTCCGGTTACCGCTGTTGCCAAAGATGGTATCCAGCTGATTGCAAAAGCGCGTGTTACGGTCCGTGCTAATATCCGCCAGCTGGTGGGTGGTGCCGGCGAAGAAACTGTTCTTGCCCGCGTTGGTGAAGGTATTGTGACTTCAATCGGTTCTTCTTTTAGTCATAAAGAAGTGCTTGAAAATCCTGATAAAATTTCAAAGGTTGTGCTTGCCCGCGGTCTTGATGCCGGAACAGCTTTCGAAATTCTTTCCATCGACATCGCTGACATTGATGTTGGCAAAAACATCGGTGCTATCCTGCAGATGGATCAGGCGCAGGCAGACAAAAATATTGCTCAGGCAAAAGCTGAAGAACGTCGCGCAATGGCCGTTGCTCTTGAACAGGAAATGATCGCCAAAGCGCAGGAAGCCCGCGCAAAAGTGATCGAGGCTGAAGCCGAAATTCCCAAAGCTATGGCGGAAGCATTTCGCAGCGGCAATATGGGAATCATGGATTATTACAAAATGAAAAATATTCAGGCCGATACCGATATGAGGCAAAATATTTCCAAACCTGGCCCACAAGGCCCTGAACCAAAATAAGAATTTTTGATTTGTTCGAATGAAACTCCTGTTACGAAAACAACAGGAGTTTTTTTATGCTACAATGCTTCAACGCATTTCCGGAAATCATCGCCACGATACTCGAAATTGATGTATTTGTCATAGCTTGCTGCGGCCGGTGACAACATGCAAACCCTGCCCTCACGAGTATTTCTGGAAGCCACTGCCACTGCATCCTGCATAGAATCTACAAAATACAATTTTATTCTTGTTCTGATTTTTCCCATCAGTTCGCCGATCAGCTTACCTACCTCGCCCATCAGAACTAGATTCAGAACGTCGCTCTTTGAAAGAAAATCAATCAACTCCGAATAATCAATGCCCCGGTTGAATCCACCGAGAATAATGGTATCAGTCGCAGGATATGCCTTTAGAGCCGCTATGGCCGATTGCGGAATGGTTGAGATCGAGTCATTGATATACTTCACTCTGTACACCTCCCGGATAAATTCAAGGCGGTGCGGAAGTGGTTTAAAGGAATACAAGGCTTTTATTGCATCCTGCAATTCAAGACCAGCTTCGATAACGGCACCAATTGCGGCGGAGATATTGCTCAAGTTGTGTGCGCCCTGCAATGGTAATTTGCTTAAATCAATGCACTCGCTAAAATGATTTTTGTTGAAATCAAAAGTGATTTCATTATTGATAGCGCCAAATCCAGTGATTTGACCTGAACATTGCTTTTGATAATCTATCCAGTTGTGACCAATCCATTCAACAGGGATAAACATACGGCCGCCCCATTTTTGATATAGACCTATATTCCATTTGGCTCTGGCATATGCCCGAAAATCTTGATAATGATCGAGATGTTCTGGGAAAACATTCAGCAAAACTGCAATGGATGGTGAATGATAAACCGTTTCCAGCTGATGGCTCGACAATTCAGCAACAATGGTTTTCTTTTCCGCATTGGGTAATTCATCAAAAAACGGAAGACCTATATTGCCGGCCAGCAGCGCGTTTCGTCCGTTGCTCACCAGCAGGTGATGAATTAATGTTGCAGTTGTGCTTTTGCCTTTTGTGCCTGTTATACCTATTACTTTATGTTCGAAAAAACGCAATAATAAACCAGTCTGCGAGGACAATTTATCCGATTTGGCCCATTTCTCAGAGACTTCTTTCAAACTGATTCCTGGCGTTTTTATCATCAGATCGAAATTGTCCGGATCACCTAAATATCCTTCACCACTCAGTTTCTGCAATTCCATTCCGGCAAATTCTTCAGGAAGAATTATTTCCTGTTTGTCTCCAATGGTTATTTGAGCATCCGGCACAAATTGTTTCAAAAACCGCAGTGTGCTCACCCCTTCACGTCCGAAACCAGCTATCAGGATACGAGATTCCTTAAGGTATTCAATCAGATTATTCAGCTCCGGATACATTATGCAGTATTTTTTCGTAAAACATTGAAAGATTATGTTCTTTATTCCAAAAATGAAGACTATTCGAAACCGGCTTATCAGGCCATTTTTCATAAACTGAAAGCAGATACGGTAATGTTTTTTCCTTTGAGTAGAATTTCCGAATGGCAAGCTGGATCGCCTCGTTCACTTCCGAAACTGTTCCGACACATTCAAATGGTTTGATCGGCACTTTCCCGGTAAGCTCTTCAAATGCGGTCTCCAACGATTCATTATTGTATAAATCTGAACCAAAAATTTCAATCCTTTTTTCAGGAGATAAAAATGGAGACAAAATTATGTTGGCAAATAAACACTTCGGACATTTTCCACACCAAATGTCTTCTTTACTTCCTGCATTGCAACTACGGAAAACCGCATGGTAGGCCGTCATTTGTGAAAACAATTTTGCAATCTGCAATTCAGTGAGCGGTCGCAGAAATGAAAAATAATTAAATCCGTCCGAAACATTTTGTGCGTAATATTCCCTGAAATCCTGCTCAAATTCAAATGATTTTGAATACTGATGATTCACATCGGTACCAGGAATAGTGCTTTCATTGGCGCTTGATTCGTTGGACAACGCAATATCAGAAATCCCTGTCATCCGCGCTATCAGCAAGGTGTAGAAAGCGAGCATGGCACTGAATGGCGTATGTCCGTTCAGAAAACCGTTGTCGTTCATTTTGAGCAATGTCGGATCGATGGTTCGTTTTACTGAAACAAAAGCTTCCATGCCTATTCCTGACATTTTTACCGTATTCAAGGTCGCTCCGCGCGGATTGATGATCAGAGGAATTACATTGCGTCCGCCATTTTTTATCAGCTCCAGTGTAACCGGTGAATCCTTGCCGCCTCCGATAGGAACAAGTGTTGAAAAATTATCAGCCGCCTGAAATTCGAAATCAGTCAGCTCTTTTTCACCCGAATTGATCCATAAAAAATCTTTTGCCGTAGTCTTGATCGAATTAATGTAAAAGAACTCACCCAGACCATTATACCACAGCTTTTTCCACCATTTAATCTGGTTTTCAGCTAGTTTATACGGTTTGATTTCGACCAAAGGAGAACATGTTGGCTTCCAGTAGCTGATCAGTTCAATCATTCCAATATGAAAAATCAGGTTATCCAGATCAGCGGCCGGAATGTTTCTTAGGAACGGAACATGCTGAAAATCAATCTCCGACGCCGGACGAAAATGCCATTCATCACCAATATGAAAATGAAAACTAAATGAAATGCCACAATCTGTCAGTCTGTAATCAAATGACTCATAAGTAAATACAGGAAATTTTTTCCTGAATTCAACAAAATCGCAGTTTTTTTCAACAATTTTCATTTTGGAATAACTTTTGACAAGTTCCGTCGTCAAAAGTACTAAAGAATCACCACTTATAAAACACGAGCCATGTTCGAAATTAAATCCAATGCAGTTGCGCCGGCCACCGGAAGGGTTCTGATCTCAGAGCCGCTGCTGCAGGATTTTTATTTCCGCCGCTCAGCTGTATTGCTGGTCGATCATGGCGAAGATGGCTCATTTGGAGTCATTATGAATAAACCAATCAAAACAAATATCAGTGAAATCATGCCCGATCTGGGTGATTTCGACGCGCCATTGTATATAGGCGGACCGGTTGATCCGAAGAACGTTTTCTTCATTCACTCGCATGGCAATATCATCGAAGGCAGCGAACATATCGGAGACGATTTATTCTGGGGTGGCCGCATTACCAGCGTGGTTGATAATATTCTGGCTGGTCATATTTCGCCCGATACCATTCGCTTTTTTCTCGGCTATTCGGGCTGGGACGCCCATCAACTTGAGGAAGAACTTAAGAAAAATGCATGGGCTGTAACAATCCCGAAATTGAATGAACTGATTCAAATGAAACCTGAACAGATCTGGTCGGGTCTCGTGAAACAACTCGGCAACGAATACAGTTTCTGGACGCATCTGCCTGCAGATCCGCAGTTTAATTAGGCGTAAGACATGAGGCGATAGGTGACATGTTAATGTCGCTACTGATTTGAAGTCAGTTTTATACGATTGTTCATTTCTAATTAATTTTTTATAAAGTCGACGGCTTCTTTTGGCTGCGATTGCTTCATTTTATTTCGGAGTATCTTTGCAGGATGACTCACACGACCAACATTATTTCAGCAGCCATTGAAAACCTGCACATCGAAAAGCTCAACGCAATGCAGGTTGAGGCCATTGATTCCATTGAAAAGAATCAAGATACAGTACTTCTGGCGCCAACTGGTTCCGGGAAGACCATCGGATTTTTGCTTCCCATTCTCAAATTGCTTGATGCCAATAAAGATCAAATTCAAGCACTTGTTTTAACGCCGTCGCGCGAGTTGGCAATTCAAATTGAGCAGGTTTTTAAATCAATGAAAACTGGCTTCCGGTCTTTGTGTTGCTATGGTGGACATTCTGTTTCAACTGAGAAAAAAAGTTTGCAGGCAAACCCCGCACTTCTGATTGGTACGCCCGGTCGTATTGCAGATCACATCAGGCGCGGACATATCAATACAACAGGCATTCACACACTGGTGCTCGATGAATTTGATAAAAGCCTGGAGTTTGGTTTTGAAAGAGAAATGCGTTTCATCATTGAACTACTTGAAAAATTGCAAAAACGCATACTCACTTCGGCCACACATTCCCTCGCCATCCCGGATTTTACGGGCATGCAAAACCCGGTTGAGTTAAATTATCTCACTGCTGAAGCGGCCGAAGGGCTGACTCTTAAAGTGGTTATGTCAGATAGTCTTGAAAAAACGGATACATTGTTTCGGCTGCTTTGCCATTTGGGCAATCATTCTACGATGGTGTTCTGCAATCACCGCGAAGCCGTGGAAAGAATCAGCCGGTTTTTGGCGGACCGACAGCTTGAGAACGACATCTTTCACGGAGGGCTGGAACAGGATGAGCGCGAACGCGTGCTGATTAAATTTCACAATGGCAGCGTCCGGATTTTGATCACCACCGACCTTGCCTCACGTGGGCTCGATATTCCATTGGTTGAAAATATTATTCACTATCAATTGCCATCAACCGAGACAGCATTTACCCACCGCAACGGACGTACCGCCAGAATGCATGCACAGGGAAATGCGTTTCTCTTGCTCGCTGGTGAGGAAAAACTTCCGGTATATATTAATGAAAAGCCTCCCATAGAGCCATTACCCGAAGAAACAGTTGTTCCGAAACCTTCCGATTGGCAAACAATTTATATCAGTGCTGGCAAAAAAGATAAAGTAAATAAAGTGGACATTGTCGGGCTTTTGCTTCAAAAAGGCAAATTAAAAAAAGAAGAACTCGGATTGATTAATGTGCTTGATTTTGTTTCGTTTGCCGCTGTAAAAAGTAATAAAGTCCCTGAATTGCTTCGTCTGCTGCGCGACGAGCCGCTGAAAAAGAAAAAAGTAAAAATTGCAGTGGCGAGATAGCTGCAAAAATTTGTGCGTTGTGCGTTGATCTCCCCGACATTCTACCGTCAGCAAGAACAGGTTGATATTGCAGCTTTGCTGACGTGGAATCGTCGGGAAGTCAGAGTCTGTAGCACCCAACGATTCCGGGACCGCTCCTTTTCACAAATCAATGTCTGTTCACGCTTCCAGCGTGATAAACTCCCGCCAGAATGTTGGGTGCGTTGCGCACACTACGCTCTCGGATCACCGCGAAGCTCCATCTTGGCCATCTTTTCCACCTGCAGATTCAATGCACCGAAATCGTTAATTACCTTTCCATACAGCAGATACACACCGTTTCCGCGGAAAGGATATTTTCGCAAACTGTCGGGGAAATGCACCGTCTCGAAAAAATTCCCTTCGAAATCAATGAAGCTGGCAAAATACATTTTCTCGTTTTTCTTTGTGCGAACGGGTTTGATGGTAACCAGCGGCGCAATCATGCGCACATATTTTCCTTCTGCATCTTTCATACCCGACGCATGAATCTCGCCCCGAAAGCTCGTTTTCAGCAGATCGAACCACGTGTATGTCACCGGAAAGCCCAGTAGTTCAATTTCATCATAGGCATCTTCGAGCTGCGACGTTTCAAGCGGTGGCAAATTTGGCAACTGGTGCGACGAAGCAAACAGCTGTCCCGATGCTTCGGGTGTTTTTCGCGCATCTTGCCCGGCCAATGTTTCCCACAACAATTCGGGTTTTGTTTTGCCGGTAAAAATAAATGCACCTGTGCGAATCAGCAGCACCAGCTGCTCGCGGGCAATATGTATACGCGACACAAAATCGGCCATGTCGGCGAAAGGCCCGTTACAAAGCCGTTCTTCGAGCACCGGACGAATGAAATTTTCCTCGAGTCCCTGCACATGAATAAAGCCGATACGAATATTATTCCCTTTCACCGTTGTGATGTAATCACCAGTGTTTATGCAGGGAAGCAGCACATTGGCCCCGCTTCGGCGCGCTTCGGAGAAATACACCCAGCTGCGGTAATAACCGCCGAAATTGTTGATGACAGCTGTCATGAACTCCACCGGATAATGCGCTTTCAGAAAAAGACTCTGATAACTCTCGACCGCAAATGAGGCTGAATGCGCCTTTGAGAAAGAATAACCCGAAAAGGATTCTATCTGTCGCCACAATTCCCTGGTGACTTCTTCGGGGCGACCCATTTTCGCTGCGCCTTCGTGGAAGCCGTTTACAATGCGCATCATTTCTTCCTTGCTGCGATATTTGCCACTCATGGCGCGGCGCAATACGTCGGCTTCGGCCAGATCGAGTCCGGCGTAATGATGCACCACTTTCAATACATCTTCCTGATAGACCATGACACCGTAGGTTTCGTGCAGCAATTCTTCGAGCACCGGATGCAGGTACTGAAACGACTGTGGATTGTGGTAGCGCCGGATGTATTCCTGCATCATCCCCGACGACGAAACACCCGGGCGAATAATAGAGCTGGCCGCTACTAGCGTGAGATAGTCGCGGCAATCGAGTTTTTTCAGCAGACTACGCATGGCCGGACTTTCGACATAAAAACAACCGATGGTCTCCCCTTTTTCGATCTGTGCCGCAATAGCCGGATCTCGCTTGAATGCAGGGATATCGTGAATGTCGATTTTCTCGCGTCGGTTCTGCGCAATAAATTTCACTGCATCGCCGATATGCCCAATGCCGCGCTGACTCAGGATATCGAACTTTTCGTAGCCCAGATCCTCGGCTACATACATATCCCACTGCACCGTCGGCATACCTTTAGGCGGCCGATCCAGCGCTGAATACATTGTTATTGGATCTTCGCTTACCAGCACGCCGCCCGCGTGAATGCTGCGCAGATTCGGAAAGTCGCGTATGGCTTCGCCCACAGAAACGATTTTCCGGATAATATCGTCATCGGCTTTGAGTGTTTTGCGCTCTTCAACGAGTGCATCAATCTCAGTTTTCGGAAGTCCGTACACTTTGCCGAGCTCGCGATAGACCGACTTATCGCGGAAAGTCTGCATCATTCCCAACAACGCAGTGTGTTTCGATCCGTAGCGTTTGAAAATATAATCCTGCACATAAGTCCGGTCTTTCCACGAAAAATCAATATCAAAATCGGGCGGGCTGGTACGCTTCGGGTTGATGAAACGCTCGAAATAAAGATCAAGTTCTACCGGATCGACATTGGTGATATAAAGGCAATACGCTACAATGCTGTTGGCGCCGCTTCCCCGCCCTACATGATAGAATCCGCGCGACATGGAATAGCGCACAATGTCCCATGCCATGAGGAAATACGACGAAAATCCAAGCCGGTCGATGATTTCAAGTTCCTTGCGAATGCGCTCCAGCACTTGCTTCGACTTGTTGGGATAGCGCGCCGGGAATCCATCCATGGCCAGTTTTTCGAGCAACAATTTATCGTCGTAGCGGCTGCCGGTAAATGTTTTTTTGTTGCGCACCACGCCCATTTCAACATCGGCGGAGCAGTCGCGCAGCAGATTTTCGGCATTGGCAAGCAGGTCGGGACATTCAGAAAATGCTTCGTATGCAGCTTTGCGGTCGGGCATAATTTCATCATTCATGGCCAGCTGCGATGATTTCAGGTTCGAGAGCAGCGTGTTGTTGTCGATGGCTCGCAGATGACAATGCGTATCGTAATCAGTTTCTGATCCGAACGTGACCGGCCACCAGGCAACCATGCGTCCACGCACTTTGCGGTCGTTGAGCACACGCAGCTGCGGCACCTGCGACGGCCGCACGGCAATGTATTCGTTGGCCCTGAGCTGCTTTGGCGTATTTTCGTTCCACGGATACAGTACAAAAACCTGATTGAACGGCGGCGCAAAATCGGCCGGCTGGGTTTCCGTCATATTGCACTGCGTCAGGTATTCGTTTATTTCCTGAAAGCCGCTCATGTTGCGGGCCATACAGACATACAGCAAGCGACTGCCGCGCCGGAATTCCATGCCCACCATGCCTTCGATGCGCTCGCTGCGGCATTGTTTGATGAAATCGACCCAGCCCGTACAATTGTTGATGTCGGCCAGCAGCACCTTCGGAAATCCGCATGCAGCTGCCAGCGAAGCCACTGTTGAGGGCGCCAGCATGCCGAAGCGCAGGCTGTAATATGAGCGACAGTGGAGGATCATGACTGAACGACTATATATTAATCAAATAACGAGACTACAATATAATCATTTCATTTTATAAACCAAAAAAAAGGTTGTCTCAAAGAATGCAGCTTCTTCAAAAACAATATTCCATCGTCCAGAAGCGACATAGAAGCGAAAGGATATGGAATCGTTGTTTGTGAAGAAGTTACGACGATTCCATATTTCGACCAAAATACTATGTATACATTCAAATCGGCCGGAACGATGGAATATCGTAACGAATTTTAATTTTGAGAAAGCCCCTTTAGTTTATAGTCGAAACTTTGTATGATATTGAATATTTTGTCGATTATAGTCGACAGATTTTTCGGTTCCAAAAATCGTTTTATCGCTGGAGGAGTATGGCTGGGATACCTATAAACATGGCATTCGCTGGATGAATATCAAGGATTTTTTGCTCTCCAAAAAGTTGGGTTAGCTATTTCCAGCAAACCGAATCCACCCCCAGCACATAGTTTTCGATGACACGCACGGAGAATACGGTTTCATCGCCATCGAAGCCCTCGATATCGAGGTTGTTGATTTGTTTCTGATATGATTGCTGAAATTTATACGCGACAGGGACATAGCTCCAGTGCCATTCTTCGGGCTGGAAGCCGGTTTTGCGCGATTCGCCAAATGGGGTATAAGGCCTGCAAAAGCCGAAATGCGCCGCATGCGTTTCGAGCCACTGCAAGACTTTGATTCCTGTTGCTGTTTTGAAATAGGCCGGATCAACGCTGTTAAAGTCTATATCGGCACCCCAATGGTGGCGCGATGTTCCGGGCATGCTACTGTATTTCAAAATCACTTTTGCACGTTCCACTTCGTCGGGATAAGCCGTGTTGAGCAGCTTTCCGCCCACATACTGACGTCCGTTCCATTTGTTTTCCCAGATCATTTTCTGATGCTCGAAAGTGCGCGTAGCCGAGACAATGGTTAGCGTGATTCCATCTTTCAGCGCACTATCACGCATGGCTATGAATGCGTTGTACACATCAGTGCGCAGATAAATCCCGATTTTCAGAGTGTATTTACTGCTGATCAGCGAGAAATCCTTTTCTGCAGCCGGATTGAATTTCCCAAGCAAATATTTTTTTTGAATAGTGTCAAATTCTGCTTTATTAACAAGCGCTGAATCAATTGTATAAACCTGCGCACCAAGCGGGTTCCAGAAAGCAAAAAACAATATTAGTATTCCTAGATTTTTCATTTTCGCGTCCGCACTTGCAATGATTTTGCCATGATGGCTTGTGATGAAATTATCTGCAAATGTAAGGAATGAAAATACAATTATTTAAAGTATCATTTGGTCGATATTGAAATATCACCATAAACACGCTGCCCATGCCGGCTTCAATAGAATATTCCGAAATATTATCACTCAGTTTACAAAGATTAATAGATAAAAAATGTATATTTGGCAATCAAAAAAAGCATCTGAAAATAATTACTATGGAAAACGTTTTTCAAAACCTGAAGCCCGAAAAAGTCTGGCAATATTTTGCCGAAATCTGCGAAATTCCTCATCCTTCGAAGAAGGAAGAAAAGATGGTAAAATATCTGATCGATTTCGGAAAGCACCATAATCTTGAAACTATCACCGACGAAGTCGGCAACGTTGTAATCCGCAAACCAGCCACACCCGGATTTGAAAACAAACCCTGGGTTGCGCTGCAGAGTCACATTGACATGGTTTGTGAAAAAGAAGCCGGCAGCTCTTTTAATTTTGATACAGACCCCATTATTCCCCGTATTGACGGAGAATGGGTGAAAGCCACCGGAACCACTCTGGGCGCCGATGACGGAATTGGTGTTGCTGCACAACTCGCATTGCTGGATGCCACTGACATTGAGCATGGACCCATCGAATGCCTTTTCACTGTGGATGAAGAAACAGGACTTACAGGTGCTTTTGCATTAAAGCCCGAAATGCTGAAAAGCCGCATCCTGCTTAATCTTGACAGCGAAGACGAAGGTGAAATTTTCATTGGCTGTGCCGGTGGAAAAGATACGGTTGGAACACGCTATTATACATCAGAGCCCGCTCCCGAAGGGATGACCGCGGTTCAGATTACAGTTGGCGGACTCAAAGGCGGACATTCGGGCGATGATATTCACCGCGGACTCGGTAATGCCAATAAAATCCTTGGCAGAGCTTTGTGGGAAATCAGCAGTGATTATCCATCTGCCAGACTCGCTTCGTTTGACGGAGGCAACCTGCGCAATGCCATTGCACGCGATGCCGTTGCAGTGATTCTGATTCCTGCTGGCAAAGAAAAAGAAGTTTTTTCTTACATTGAAAATTTAGACAAAACGGTTAAAGCCGAATATAAAATTACCGATCCGTTGGTGCATGTTGAGATAAAAAATGCTGATAATCCGGGACAAGTGGTTGACAGCAAAACGGCAAACAAGCTGATTGATCTGATTTATGCCATGCCGCACGGTGTCATTGCGTGGGCGCAGGATATCGAAGGATTTGTTGAAACATCAACCAATCTGGCATCGATAAAAATGAGCAATAATACAATTACTATTTCCACAAGCCAGCGCAGTTCGGTTGCGTCGGCAAAGCAGAATATCTGCAATGCAGTAGCTGCAACTTTCCGTATGGCTGGATTTGAATTTAAGCATGGCGATGGATATCCTGGCTGGACGCCTGATCCGAACAGTGCTATTCTGAAAATTACTGTTGAGCAGTTTGAAAAACAATTTGGATACAAACCTGTGGTTCGCGCTATTCATGCGGGTCTTGAATGTGGCCTGTTCAGCGAAAAAATCCCGGGAATGGATATGGTATCCTTTGGACCCACACTCCGTGGTGTTCACAGTCCTGACGAAAAGCTGCTTATTCCTACAGTTGAGCGATTCTGGAATCTCATTCTGAATACTTTGCAGAACGTATAATCATTCAATTAGAACTATTCAAAAAAGCTGTTCGCATTCCGGACAGCTTTTTTTGTTTATTTAGCTTCGTTAAACAAATTTAAAACTGTGGTGTCACATAATTTTCAGGGTGCGCTGGTGTGCATTCCGCAAAATACTCCGACATTATTTTCATATCAGCCGCATAGTTTCCGCTTGGATTAACAACTTTGCCAACAAATCCAAATTTCCTTTTATAGTCGAGATAGGTAAGAATCATCGGCACTTTGGCCTGCACGGCAATGCGGTAAAAACCTTTTTTCCAATGCGGATTTGGTTTGCGTGTGCCTTCGGGCGTAATACCCAACACAAGCTCATCGTATTTTGCAAACTGCTGAGTCATTTGTTCGGCAATATTTCCGGGATTTTTTCGATCCACCGGAATGCCGCCCCAGGCGCGGATTATGAGATTGAGCGGAAAAACAAAAGATTCCTTTTTAATCATGAATCGAACCCGGATATCGAGTGCGTTGTAACAAAGTCGACCGAGAATAAAATCCCAGTTCGACGTGTGCGGAGCGACTACCATGACTGCCTTTGTAATGTCTTTTGATACAGCATAATTATATTTCCAGCCACAAAGACGAAGTATTGCCTTTGCAATAATTATTCTTGGCCAACGGATCCATTTCCAGCGGTTACGACTTTTTGTTAGTGCCATAGTGCAAAGATAGGATAAAGCAGAAAATTGCGGATATCAGATTAATAAATCCAATTTTTGTTATCTCACTGCTTAACGAAACTAATTTTCATTGGTCCATATTCTGTCATGGCCCGAATAAAATATACTCCTGGCGAAAGAGCTAATACTGAAATCCCCAGTTTCTCACCAGCAAGCAAATTCCCAACTTTGATGCCTGTAGACTGCCCGGAGGTGTGTAAAATCTCGGCATCAGACAAGTCCTTCATGGCATTAATGTAAATCATATTTTCGGTTGGGTTAGGGAAAACAGAAAAACAATTTTGATTGGTGAAATCGTTAATTCCCTGAATTAATATTTCAATTGTATCAGAGTCGCTGCAGCCACCTATTGATTCAACAACCGACAAATAGCCAATACTGCCATATTGCCACAATACCTGCACGCTATCAGTTCCCTGCCCTGAAGCAATTATGCCATGAGTCACGTTCCATAAGTATTGCGCTCCTGCATGGTAGTCGCAATTGTAGTTTTCAATTGAAAGTGCATCCGGAGAATCGTTTCCGTTTATCGTTGTTCCGATGTTGTTATTGGAAACTGTAAGTGGAAAAGGGTAAATGCTGGTGCACCCGTATGCATCAGTAAGATACAATCTGTAAAAATATGTACCAGCTGCTACTCCTGAAATAATCCATTGCCCGGATGGCAACTGCATTGCACCAGGACCTGTAATTGTTGTATCCGTTATGTGCGAAAAACCTATTAAATTACCCCCATTAAGTTTCATTTGTGCTTTGAAAATATAACCATTATCCTGACCATAATCATCAGTAATTCTCAAAATCCAGTTCCCATTTATATGGCACCCTGCGTTATAGAAACCGATAAAAAATTGATCCGGGTACAGATAATTATAATTGATAACTGTATCAGTGAATGGAACAGGAGATGCTCCATCATCCAAATCGTTCAATGTTCCTGTAGAAGGATAATTTTCAGACCAGCAATATAGGAATCCGGTTCCTGGCGGATTCGCCGAACTAAGGCATACCGGCGAATTGTCAGATTCATTTGGTATACCTAAAAAACTATCACCACCATGGTCACCGTAATCCAACCAAACCGAATGCCCATCGGGACATGTAAGACTAAAGGACAGATCACCAGCCCAGGAATGTTCAATCTCAATACAAACACCCTCAATACTTGTCGGACCTATCAACGCTGCTCCTGATCCTGTGTTTACAGGGATTGGAATATCTATATAACCAGGAGGACAGCTTGGTCCATCAGGGATAAATAAAGCAGTGTCAACTGAAAAGACAAAACCATCGGAAACTGTGTCATGCGGATTAATTACAATATTATTGGTTGAATCACTTCCAATTGAAATGAAAAATGTGTCTGAGGAACAAATATATAAATTATCAAAATTCATCTCTACCATGGGAGAAGCTGATACACAAACAATAATCCGGCAAGTATCACTTGAACAATTGTTGCTGTCAACCAAATACAACTGAACTTCATAAATTCCGGAAACAGCGTATGTGTGGGTTTGTACCCGATTGGTGTCAATTGTTCCATCGTCGAAATTCCAAATGAATAAGACATTCAAACTGTCTTGATGGTAATTGATGTCATTCTGGGGAAAAACGTCGACTCCGGATCCATCGGCAGCGAAGACAACCAGTTCGCTCTGACATAAATAAACAATTGAGTTGCTGCCCGGAATTACTGACATTTGCGATGAATCAATCTTTGCATTGATCATTTGACAAGGGTACCTGAATTCCGGATTTTGAGCGTTTAACGATATTAGCCCTAATATTGAAATCAGAAATGTAGAAAATTTTGACATGGTAATCTTTTTTGCAAACAAATTCTAAATTAATTAAAATTTGTTTATCGGATTATTCAGCAAATATAATTATTTAAATTTGCACAAAACAACAAAAGATTCCTTTTTAATCATGAATCGAACCCGGATATCGAGTGCATTGTAGCACAGTCGACCGAGAATAAAATCCCAGTTCGAAGTATGCGGAGCTACCACCATGACTGCCTTTGTTATATCTTTTGATACAGCATAATTATATCTCCAGCCACAAAGACGAAGTATTGCTTTTGCAATAATTATTCTAGGCCAACGTATAAATTTCCAGCGATTACGACTTTTTGTGAGTGCCATAGTGCAAAGATAGAACAATGAAATTAATCAGTTGCAGACAACCTTGTCGACCAAAAGCCAATCGATCATTGTTTCATGAAAATTATTTCTTTGCGGCTTCCTTTATTAAAACCACGAATGAAATAAATTCCTGGCGACAGATTGGAAACAGGGACATACGTTTTCGAACCAGGTAAAACATTTCCTATATGAATTCCTGTTGATTGTCCGGAAATATCAAATATTTCAATATCTGAAATGGTTTGCAGAGCATCAATGCAGAGCGTGTTTTCAACAGGATTGGGGGATACTGACAAATAATCATTTGCATTCAATTCGTTCAATCCTACTATGCTGACATAAAGAGAATCAAAATCTGTACAATTCCCAATGGTTTCTGCCACCTGAATTAACCCGGTGCCGCTGTTTTGCCACAAAACCTGAATGCTGTCTGTCCCTTGGCCATTAACAACGTTTCCATTGGTCACTGTCCACAAATAATCAGCTCCCTGATGATAATCAGTGTTGTAACTTTCAATCATTGATACATCTGTTGTACCATTTCCGTGAATTTCAGTTGCGAAATCATTTGCAGTGAATGTAACTGGAAATGGATACGAATAATTATTTCCAAGTGAATCATGCAAAACAAGATGATATTGAAATGTTCCTGCGGGAATTCCGGTAATGGCCCATTGTCCACCGGGTAATTGAACAATACCGGGACCAGTAATTATAGTGTCGGTCAAAACCGCAGCAGTATCAGTTGAATTGTTTTTCAGACTCATCTGTATCCCAAACAAATATCCATTATCATATACCCATGAGTCCGTTATTGTTAAAGTCCATATCCCATCAAGATGACAACCTCCGCTAGCAAATCCTACCAAGGAATTTTCAGGGTAAATATAACCTGTATTGTTTATCGTGTCAGTAGGAGGGATTGGATTTGTCCCGGCGTCTAAATTATTCATGATTCCCTGATGATTATAATAATCACTCCAGCAGTAGAGCCAACCAGTTCCCGGCGGATTTGCAGCTGAGTCACAGGTGGGGGTTCCATCGGTCGTATTAGCAATACCCAGATTACTACTGCCACTGTTGTCATACGAATCAAGAACAACTGTTATACTATCGGGACACGTGAGTTGAAATGATAAATCGCCAGCGAAGGAATGTTCCATATTGACACAGACCGATCTGATGGCATCCGGACCCACAATTGTTGCCGGGTTTCCGGTATTAACCAAGAAGGGAACGTTTACAGACAATGTTGAACAGGATGGCCCATCGGGAATAAATAACGTCGTATCTTTGTACAGAAACACATCCTGGCCGGTCTGTTCCTGAGGCACAATGGAAATATTGTTTGCAGTGTCACTGCCTATTGATATGAATAAGGTATCGGAAATACAATAGAAGTCGCTGAAATTGAAACTTACCTGAGGGGGAGCAATTGTCAATACTGAAAATCTCAGCGTATCGCTGCTGCAATTATTATTATCAACAATATTCATACTGACAATAAAATGCCCGGGAGTTTGATATGAATGCGAAACAAACGGACCTACCTCAACAGTTCCATCACCGAAATCCCACATATAATACACATTGGAACTGCTTTGATGATAATTACGATCGTTCTCTGCAAAAATATTGTGTTCATCAGTTTCGGCAGCAAAATCCATTGCCTGATCTATAAAAAGATGAAAAGCAGCATTTGAGTCCGGTTTAATTGACATTCGCATAAAATCAAGCTGTGGATGAATCCTCTGGCAAGGGATGACATTTACGGCATTCTGCGCTTGTAGTAAAACAACTGAGAATATCAGCAATCCTGAAAAAATGACTTTGAATATCATTGCTTTATTATTTTAATTTATTATCCTGTTAAGGATTTTATGCAAATTTAATTTTTTTTAGATTTGTGCTCCAATTTTTAATAATGAGAAAGTCCATTCTTTTTACCTTCGTATTATCTGGATTATTACATCTGGTAATCTCAGCTCAAACCGATGAATACCCGCTCAGCGAAAGCTGCACCAGTATTATGGCCGGTAAAAACGCCACCACCGATGGCTCGGTCATTACCAGTCATACCTGCGACGGCAAATATCGCTCATGGCTCAACATTGTTCCGGCTGCCACATTTGACGAAAAAGCTATGTTGGATATTCAATCGGGCACCATGCATACCGAGACGCCATGGGATACTCGTGGTGTTGAAACCAAAGGAAAAATAAAACAAGTAAAGCAAACTTATGCCTACTTAAATGTTGCTTATCCATGCATGAACGAAAAACAGCTCATCATTGGCGAAAGCACCATTTCGGGCCGCAAGGAACTGGTGAATAATAAAGGACTTTTTCTGATTGAAAATCTCGAAGCCATAGTGCTTCAACGCTGCAGCACCGCTCGCGATGCGATAAAGCTCATGGGCGAACTGGTTAAAGAATTCGGCTATGCCGATGGTGGAGAATGTATCACCATTGCTGATAAAAAAGAAGTCTGGGTGTTTGAAATTTTCGGTGAAGGTCCTGATAAAATCGGCGCGGTGTGGGCTGCACAGCGTATTCCTGATGACCATGTGGGCGTTTGTGCCAACATCAGCCGCATCAGCGAAATTGATCTGAAAAACAAAGATTATTTTATGGCTTCGGATAATGTTTTCAGCGTCGCCAAAAAAATGGGCTTCTGGGATGGCAAGGAGCCTTTTAAATTCTGGAAAGCCTACAGCGGAAGCAAACCGTTTCAGATCCGTGAATATTTCATTCTTTCCTGTCTGGCCCCATCACTCAATCTTGACTTTAACGCCGACGAACTTCCGTTCTCTGTAAAACCCGATAAACAAGTGTCGGTGCGCGATGTTATGGCTCTGCTCCGCTCCACTTTCGAAGGTACACAATGGGACATGACCCGGAATCTGAAAATGGTGACATCGAATAAAAACGAAGCCGGTGAAACCGTCACCGACACCATCACCTCGCCCTACGCCAACCCCTGGATGAAGCGCGAAATGATGGGTATGTTGAATTATCAGGAAGAAGGAACCATAAAATTCCAACGCACCTGCGCCGTTGCCTGGTGCGGATATAGTTTTGTCGGACAGTGCCGCGACTGGCTCCCCGACGAAGTGGGCGGCGTTTGCTGGTTTTCGTTCGACAATCCTGCCGAAAGTCCGCGCATTCCAATTTTTGCAGGCACACTTTCTTTGCCGCAATCATTCAACTATTCCGGACAGTTTGCATTCAACGAACAATCGGCACACTGGCAATATCGTCAGGCCAACCGCCTGGCAACAGTGCGCTGGGGCGATGGCCGCAAGCTGATTGAGCCGGCATTGATGCAATACGAAGACAAAGCCTTTGCTGAGCTGCCCGATGTTGAAAAGCGCGCCGCAGAACTGCTGAAAGAAGATCAGGCCAACGCTGCAGCCGGTCATCCAACACAAAAATGCCGCGAATATCTGACCCGCTACACCGCCGATTTTCACGCATCATCGGCTGCCAAATGGCTCGAGTTGCGCAATCAGCTGTGGACGGATTTGAAATTGTCGTTTTGAACTTCCTGAGGATATCTCAGAATAACAGATTGTTACGGCATTCCACCGTTCCGGCGGATGGTTTACGGTTTTTTCACTGTTTATGAGCCGGAACATGGAATCGTCGTTTGATTTTTGAAACATTGTTATTTACACAACATGACATTGCGATCACCATTTATCATATTGTTTTTCATCGTCTGTTCAACAATAGCTCATTGTCAGAAAACCATAAACCGGATTGAATTTTGAAGCTCAATAGCTGCGTTAATCAGCGTGCGACAAATACTACTCTGATTGTCAATTATTTAATTCAATAATTCATTTTCTTTCCGTCTTTTCAAGACATTTTACTTTATTTCTTTCCGAAATTTCATGACATATTCACAGTTATAATTAGTCAATCAAATTTATTGGATGGGTTTTATTGAAATAGATACTGGTCAGAAAACCATCCGGGTGATAAATGCCGCCGAGGTTATGCTTGGCCGCAAACAGAAAAAATAATCACAACACGTCGCAGGAATTTGAACACATCCGGAAGCAATAGATTACATTTTTTCGTACGAATATTTGTAATAGCACTTATTCAATAGATAATTACTATTATTATCCTTGTAAATTTGCTGATTGAAAATTCCATCACTATGAACTCCGTCACTTTTCATCCCATGGTTGTCCACTTCTCCGTTGCACTGGTGATTGTGGGCTTTGTTATTGACTTCTTCTACATTTTTGTAGCCCGGAAAGACTGGCGCAAAACAAGCAGCTTGTTTCTGATGATACTGGCGTTGCTGGCGGTTTTCTTTTCGTGGTTCACCGGCGAATACTACTCACGCAGCTACGATGGTGTTGGACGCGACGTAAAAGATGAGCACGAACTGTTTTCATGGATTACCATCTATATTTTCGGCGCCGCTACAGCTGTGCGATTCGTGGCCATTTATCTGAAAAAAGATTTTGCACTTCTGAAATATTTCTATTTTGCGCTCATGCTGGCGGCAGTCATTGCCATTGGGTACTGTGGCTATCTGGGCGGTAATCTGGTATATGAGCTTCAGCACGATTTACGTCCGGGCCAATAATTTCAAACTTTTATCTACTGATATTACATGCGCTCATTTCCCTTCAGACTCCTTATAATCGCTTCATTGCTTGTTTCCAGCTATGCTACGGCTTGGTCGCAGGATGTTACTTTTCAAATCAGAAATAAATCAAGAGAGCCATTAATTGGCTCCACCGTAAAACTTTCTGCTGAAAAAGATTCAACAAAAATGTTTCTGGCCGCGGCCGACGTGAATGGTGTTGCGGTATTGAAAAATATTCCCGACGGCATGTACAATGTTGTGGTAAGTTATATTGGCTACACTCCGTTTCGGAAAACCATCGCTGTGAATCCGCAGCACCGCAGTTTTACCTTCACACCCGAAGAAAATTCTCTTTCGCTCAACGAAGTGACCATCTCTGCCGACCGCCCATTTATCCGGCAGGAAGATGATAAAATGATTGTTGATCCGGCGCCCATGATAGGCATCAGCACCAACACGCTTGAAGTAATTGAAGCAACGCCCGGCATTTATGTTGATTATGACGCCGGCATATTTCTTTCGGCCACAACACCAGCTGTCATTTACATCAACGGACGGGAACAAAAACTCAGCAACCAGGATATGATGAATCTGTTGCGCAATCTGCCTCCCGGAAGCATTGAACGCATTGAAATACTGCGAACACCTTCGACCAAATATGACGCTGCAAGCTCAGGTGGAATCGTAAATGTTGTGCTGAAAAAAGGATTGGAAATTGGTCGTTTTGGAAATATAAATGTTGGAATGAATCAGGGGAAATACGGCAACCGCACTGCCGGCGCCAGTTTCAACAATAGTGGCGATAAAACAACGTTGTATATCAATGTCGGGTATCATCGTCATGACCGACTCGACGAGATGAATACCGTTCGCAGTATTGCAACGGATACCACGCTGAATCAGCGATCCGAAACCAGACAAACCTCCGATGATTTCTTCGCTGGCTACGGATTTACTTTTGATCCCAACGATAAAAACGGCTTTTCATACGATGGCCGGCTTAACTTCGGAATTCGGAATTCGGATGTTGTAAATAATAGTTTTTTTGCAGAAGAATCAGGCACACATCTTGCCGAAAGCGAAGACTGGATCAATACTTCAGGCAATCGCTTCAGTCTGTCGCAGGATTTCGGATACCGGTACAAAATCGACACTCTTGATTCGGAATGGGACACCAGACTGGGCTTTGATTTCAACCAGAATCAATCGGATCAGGAATACCACACGGCCTATACTTTCCCGTTCGATACGATTATTTCAGGCATCGGAAAAAGCCCTCAGCAGCGAGGTTTGCTGCAACTTCAATCAGATTTGACCTACAAACTAAAAAATGGCATCAAAACCGAATCAGGTATAAAAGGCTCGTTGCAGCAATACAACAGCGATGCAACATTTTTCGGCATTGAAAACAACGTTCAGATTCCCGATTCAGGCCGAAGCAACGCATATACATTCAACGAGGGAATTTTCGCAGCATACACGCAGGCCTCCAAAACCATTTGGGGAGGACTGATATTGAAAGCCGGATGCAGACTTGAATACACTTACATGAATGGAAAACAAAAAGTACCCACCGATACCAGTTTTATTGTAAAACGTGCCGATTTATTTCCATATGTGTATATCAGCCGCGATTTGCCAACCCTGCTGCCCAACATCATTCCGATCAAGCTCAGAACTTTTCTCATTTATCGCCGCACCATTGCACGACCCGAATACGGACAGCTCAATCCATCGCGTGAATACCTGGACCCGTTTCTGTATGAAGCAGGAAACCCTGAGTTGAAGCCGCAATTCTCCAATAATATTGAGTTCAACATCAGCTACGAAGATATGCCAATACTTGCCTTTGGTATCAATTACACGCAGGATATATTTTCGGACGTTGTATATGAAGATGAACAACAAAACGGCGTGGCAGTGATGACCTACGACAATCTTGGAAAGAATACGGAAAAATATATGCGCGCCATGATTGGCATTCCGCCGGGTGGAAAATACTTTTTTGCACTGGGTGCACAATATAATCTGAATGATTATGCAGGTTTTTACGAAGGCGAGCCATTATCATACAAACGAGGCAGTTGGCGTTTCTTTACTTTCCATTCGCTCAAACTGGCCCGAAATACTAAGTTTACCGTGAATGGATTTATGATGGTAAATGGCTCCCGTGGTTTTTATGAGCTCGAAAACTTCGGCTCGCTGAACTGCGGACTTTCACAAACCTTTATGAATCAGAAAATGATCATTACTCTCAATGCCCGTGACTTATTAGGAACAATGAACACCGCTTTTAAACTTACGCAAGGTTCCCTGCCCTCTTATGGCGAACGTTACCGCGATAGCCGGCGTTTTGGAATCAATATCCGATACAATTTCGGACTTGGTAAAAAGGAAAAGCAGAACGGATTAAACGATCTTGACGAGAATAACAGCCAATAATATAATGTTATTCAAACATAATCAAGAATAAAAATCGTTTTGGCATAAATCGAATGTTTTTTGCAACTCCGGTCCACCTTTCTGCGTCGCGGAATGCGACCTATCGCCAGCTATGATCAACGAGCATTTCCGCAACGCAGAGAGCACGCGCTGCAAGGCGCCCAATAATTATCAGGATCGATTGAAGACTTGCTTCATAAAAAATCAATGTATTCGCATTGTTGCATTTGTTTAATATGTCATAAAATATATTTTGGCGATATAATTATTTCATTTAACGGATTAAATTTATTATATTTGTGATACATTAAAAACACAGGAGGATCCATTATGAAAGCTTCAGAAACACTGATTATCACAATCAGCCGGCAGCTTGGAGCTGGCGGAGCCTACATAGGGCAACAAGTTGCAAGAAAGCTGAATATCCATTATGCCGACCATGAAATCATCCGTAAAGCTGCCGAAAAGCTATCGGTTAAAGAAGAAGATATTGCAAAACGCGATGAAAAAATACAACCATTTTGGGAAACAATGTTGCTGAGTTCGGGCTATACCCCGGAGTTTTATGTACCAATCAGCATTAAATACGCGCCGACTGATGCCGAAATGTTTGAAGTCGAGACCAACATAATGCACAAGCTGGCCGAAAATATCGATGCTGTGATTATTGGTCGTGGCGGTTTTCATGTTTTCAAAGATCGGCCAAAAACTTTGCGCGTATTTCTGTATGCTTCAAAAGAGTACCGCATGGACAGAGTCATGACAGAGCATAACCTGAATGAAAAAGAAGCACTGGAGGCCATTAACGATAGTGACCGAGCCAGGGCAAAATACATTGAGGCCTTTACAGGTGCAGACTGGAACGATGCAAGGAATTTTGACCTTTCGCTCAATACCGGAAAATTGGGTCTTGAAAAATCGATCGAAGCCATTTTGGCCATTGCCAAGCTGATATAACGACATCTGTCCAAATATGACTAATGTGACAATATGGTCATTTAAACTCATATTAAATTAGGTATGTCTAATTATATTTGCTATCTTTGTAAAAATGTCAAAACCTTTAAAGAGGAGGCAACAACATGAAAACAACTAATCCTTTGATCATTACAATCAGCCGCCAAATGGGCAGCGGCGGGGCCTATATCGGTCAAAAGCTGGCCAAAAAACTTAAAATTCATTATGCCGACCGGGAAATAATCCGCAAGGCTGCTGAAACGCTTTCTGTGTCCGAAGAAGATCTGGAAAGCATGGATGAAAAATCACAGACCTGGTGGGACTACATCCAAATGTCGAGCAGATATGCGGTTGATGTTTACATTCCACCAGTCCAGAAATTCGCACCAACGGATCTTGAGTTATACAAAGCTGAAAGTGAAATTCTGATGGATATTGCGAAAGAATGTTCTGCGGTAATCATTGGTCGGTGCGGTTTTCATGTGCTCGATGGACATCCGAATCTGGTGAAAATTCTTTTGCATGCTGATAAGGATTACAGGGTGAAGCGAATCATGGACCTCTATTCTGTTTCAATCAAAACTGCTGAAAAAATGATTGACGACAGCGACAAGAAAAGATGTTCCTATATCAAAAAATTCGCAAAGAAAGACTGGATGGATGCAGGGAACTATCACCTATGCATCGACACAAGCAAAATCGGCATTGACAAAGCGCTCGACCTGATTCTTGAATATATCCCCTCAGCTAAAAAGCATTAAAACCTGGATTTTGTGTAGCACATGGTTGCCCATCTGTATACCTGATTGAGTGGGCTTCTGTGATTGTCTTGACTGTTCAGTATAGCAGATAAAGTGTTTTGACAAATGCATTTTGTAATTTTGCAAAAAAAACCAATGAGATACTTGTCGATTCTTGTACTTGTACTGTTTATTGCTGCCTGCGGAAATAAGGAGAAAAAAGAGGAAGTGATCCTGAAGCTCAACCCCACTGACACACTCGATAAACTTCTTTCTATAAAGAATGAAGCAGAGCTGATTGAGAAATTCGGAAACGATAATGTGACCTGGGATACCGTGTATGGCGCTGAGGGCGCTGTTTCTATGGCAACACTCCTCTACAAGGGTACCTGTGATCAGGTTGAAATAACCTGGAAAAATATAAAAAACAAAACTGAGATTTCGAAAGTGACGTTAAGTGCTTTGTACGACGAAAAGCAAGAAAAACTAATCACATTTTCGCACTGGAAAACCAGTTTCGGAATAAGGCTTGGCACGTCGTTGAAAGAGCTGGAAACAATGAATGAAGTTCCCTTTATTTTCTTTGGTTTTGGCTGGGACTATGGTGGTATTGTTTCCGAGTTCAATAGTGGAAAACTGACTACACTTCCCATTTCTCTACAACTTGGAATCACTGATGTTGTGAAAGACGGAAATAATCCTGATTACGAAATGTTGATGGGCGACAATGAATTCAATTCGGATGATGCTGAAGCCCAGCGCCTGAATCCGGTGGTGATTTCGATCAGTGTTTTGAAGAAATAATTCAGTAATCTTATGAACAAAACTTTAGCCGGGTTTTTAGCCGGATTTGCTGCCGGAATTATTGATCTGATTCCGATGATTATTCAGAAACTCACATGGGATGCCAATCTGGCTGCATTTTCAATGTGGCTGGCCGTGGGCTTTTTTACTGCTCACGTATCATTCAGAATGCATCCTGTTTTGAAAGGAATAATAATCGCCTTCATTTGTCTTCTGCCAACTGCATTTATTATTGGATGGAATATGCCTGAATCGCTCATTCCTATTTCGGGCATGACACTCATTCTCGGCGCCCTGACAGGATTGCTGGTACATTGGATGACAAAAGAAAAATTTGAGAATCCGATAATAAAATAAACAATTAAAGCGAAAACTTTTACCGCTACAGCAGAATGGTCAGTCCGATTCTGGCTCCCATATAGGTGCTCATAGCGTTTAGCTGAAAATCGAGGCCGAATTTCTCATTAAAAAACATGCGGTATCCAAATTGAGCCCCGAAAACAGCTCCGGTTTCGACACTTCCTCCATAGAGTGCAGGAGATTCGGCCATGGCATAACCACCGCTAAAACCACCATACAAATCGGAGCTTGTATAATCGCGCAGCTTAAACATATTGTTGAAATGGAAATTTACATTCCCCAAAACAGTGATAATGCTGTGATTATACATTGTATTGCCGAAGTTTTCGTTGAAAAACCGGTATGAAGCATCAACACCGAGTGAGAGATTTTCAGCAATGCCAAGATCAGCACCAACATAAGCAGGAATGCCCTGGTTGGTATAACCGGTGCCAAGGTTAAGCTGCAATCGTCCGGATTCGAGTGGATACTGAGCGTTTGCAAACCCAATCATTCCAATCAGTAAAGCAAATGTAAATAGCTTCTTCATAAAAAATCATTTAAAAGATTTTTGAAAAATGTTTCAACAAACATACATAAATTCATGTAATAGTGCAATAAAAACAGCAGACGTTTCACGAATATTGTCAACTATTTCACAATAAAAGATGCAGTAATATCAACCTTTGGATTTGTTGAGAAATGTGTTTTTGCACATTATAACGGTGCCGAAAATCATAAACAATGCAGGAACAACATAGTAACGGGAGCCACAGTACACAAATATTGCCTGAACCCCAATAATATAAGCAGGAAGAAGCAAGGAAAAAAGTATCAACGTTTTCGATTTAACGCTCATTGGTCTACTGAAAATACGGAAAACAGAAAAAATGGAAATCAGAAGCCAGCAATAAAACACAATCCGGAAGATTATCCCATCTGCACCGAAAGAAAACTTTTTTAATCTCCACAAAAAAGCTTCAATAGCATCTTTCGGGTGTTCTATGATAAAATTAGTAACCTCACGCTTCAATATCTGATCCCGATCTTTCCATTTGCCATTATCAGGAATTGAGAGAAGTCTTATACCCTCTTCTCTTTTGGAGACTGGTATTTCATTCCATCTGTCAGAATAATATGTGGCTTTAAGGTCAATATATTCATTAAACGAGCAAAATAATGTTATTGCGCTGTATGTTCCCTGTGTATATCTGGAATCGCCATAGTTTGAGTAAGAAACAGCCGAGGTAATGACAAGGGCAATGATTGGAATGCCCAATACAGGAGCCAGAAGTCGAAACATTTTTTTTCGAAATAAAATGAGCATAACAGCTATCAATGCACAAAGTATTAACGCCGGGAGAAGCAAAGGCCGGATAATTAAAAAACCGAAAAGTGAAAGACCCAGCAGAATGCCATTTAGTAATGTGTAATTACTGACGTACATCAATAGAGTCAAAACAACCAGAACAGATGAAAGAAACAACGATACCTCAACCCCATAAATAATAAAGGATGGTAATACTACCGGGATCAAAAAAACCAATATGATCGACGTTAATAAGGATGTTTCTGCCAACCTGAATACCCTGAATGAAAAAAATATTGCTGCAAAAAAAATGATTTTGTTGAACAATAGCCCGGATAATCCAATCAAGCTGAACAAACTAATCAATAATGGATGCCCGATGGGAGGCAAAATATAGTCGTTGCGGATGTTATCAATATACCCAACTCCATTAAGTAGATTATTACCAAGCCCGAAATACAAATTGGCGTCAGGCCCCGGAGAAAGGAAATTTTCCAGTATCGTAAGTACAACGGCAATGCAAATGCCGGTTAGGTACCAGACTCTTTCCCTGCTTGGTTTATAATTCAATATTGAAGTAAATTTACTCTTCATCATCCATTTTCTTAGGAATGGAGCTTATATCAATCTGTATTGCCTGAAGAATAAACTGTATTCCAAGAATAATAGGCAGGATAGACAGCATGATTGTCCCGGTTGAATTAATTTCCTGATGCATGGAACCGTATATCCAGCGATAAATTCCAAACAAAGTTCCAAAAATAAACATGGGCAAACCTGTAATAATGTAAACAGAAGCCATGTTGAAATCAAATAGAAAAAATTTGTAGAAAATACGTTTGAAAAAGCGTTTTGTTAACAGAAACGGGAATTTCAGCAGTATATTCCCAACCCGGAGCGAGCTCTTTTCATCACCGTAAATGGATGGCATAGCAATGTCTCTGACTACACAATTGTAAATATTCAAATGCACGAGCATATCCGACTCGAAAAAATACCTTTTTGAAAGGTGTTCAAACCGAAGTTTTTTTAATGCCCTGATGGAAATGGCAGTATATCCATTTGTCGGATCCATGACATTCCAATACCCGGAACAGACTTTTAGAATAAATGACAGCATACTGTTACCGAAGAGACGGATTTTGGGCATGTTTCTAAGTGTCTCCGGATTACTGAATCGGCAACCTTTTGTATAGTCTGCCTTGTTTTTCTTCAAAGGTTCAATCAAAGCGGGAATAAAACCCGGGTCCATCTGCCCGTCACCATCCATTTTTATGACAATATCGCAATTCTTATCCATTGCGGCGTAATATCCTGAAATTACAGCCCCCCCGACTCCCTGGTTTTTCTCATGAAAGATCACTTGTATCCTGGGGTCATTCACAGCAATCTGCTGGGCAATCATTCCGCTTTTTTCAGGACACATATCATCAACGACTATAATGTGATCGATAGAGGCCGGCAAAGTCGCTATTACCTGCGCAATATGACTGGAGACCTTGTAGCTCGGAATTACTATTGCGATGGAGTTGTTTTCGACCATAATTGGGTAGTTGATATTATTTGCAAAAATAATGAAAACAATTGACTGGGTTTTGTGTATTCTGTAGCAAGCACAAAAATATATAAGTAATTGATATTGTTTTCATTTCAACCAATACCTCAACCAATACTTTTACAATTAAATCAATCACCAAAATCATCCATTGCAATAAAAGGCTTCATCGAAAAAGAAAAATTCACTATTTTTGTCCTTAAATACTTAAACAAAAATCCATGAGCATAAAAGGAACAAAAACCGAACAGAATCTGCTGAAAGCATTTGCTGGTGAATCACAGGCTGCACGCCGCTATAAAATGTTTGCCAAAATAGCAATCAAAGAAGGATATCAACAAATCGCCGCTATTTTTGAAGAAACAGCTAGTCAGGAAGATCAGCACAGTAAGCGCTTTTTCGAGTTTCTCGAAGGTGGAATGGTTGAAATAACAGCATCGTATCCGGCTGGCATTTTGGGAACAACTGCAGAAAACCTCGAGGCTGCTGCCGGCGGTGAAAATGAGGAATGGACGGAGCTCTATCCTGAATTTGCGAGAATTGCCGAAGAAGAAGGATTCAAAAAAGTTGCATCTGCATTTAAACTGATCGCTACTGTTGAAGCTGAACATGAAAAGCGCTACCGCAAGCTTTTGAAAAATATTGCTGACGGAAAAGTGTTTGAAGAAGAGGAAGAAGTTGAATGGATGTGCCGCAAATGCGGATACGTTCATAAAGGCAAAAAAGCTCTGAAAAACTGTCCTGCATGTGAACATCCGATTGACTATCAGGAACGCAGAGCTACCAATTATTAGAATTTGAAAGATAAAATAAAAACTGGCCCATGATTTATACTACAGAAATTAGAGGGGCAGTTTTTATTTTTAGTGGCTTTGTACCTGGTAATAGTTTTCTGACAGATAAATTTCATCCCAAATTCTGGTCTGAATATTTGCATAAGTCATCGGGTCAATGCTCGCTTCCGACCGGAGATTGCGAATAAAAACAAGTAGATTTCATTTTTTTTCAGAATTTTTTGGTCAGATATAAAAAAAACGCTGTATATTTGCACTTTCTTTTGAAAAAGCAAAATTCGAGACTATGAACAAGGGACAACTGATAAAATTCGTCGAGAATCAACTTATTGACAGCAAACAATTTCCGATGTTTAAATCGGGTGATACTGTCACTATTAAGTATAAAATTACTGAGGGAAACAAAGAACGTATCCAGGCATTTCAGGGTATTGTTCTTCAGATTTCGGGCAAAGGCCCCAACAAAACCTTTACTGTTCGCAAAATTTCGAACAATATTGGTGTTGAGCGTATTTTCCCGTTCTCAAGCCCATTCATTGATGGCATAGATGTGAACAAACACGGCGTTGTACGTCGCTCACGCATCTACTATCTGCGCGAACTGCGTGGAAAGAAAGCCCGTATCAAGGAAAAGAAATACTAAGATATTTTTGCGCTTTGCAAAAAGCCGGCTTTTGCCGGCTTTTTTTGTTGCTTTTTACACTTACATGTCACGGATTTCAAACCCGCCCCATGTAAAAATGTTCCGGTCACGCGTCAACGTAAAACGCTTACCACATTTCACGTGGTTGCAAGCAGGAGACGCGCGCCCAATTGCAGGGTGTAAACGAAGTGCGAGAGCAAAATTCAGCTTAAAGCTTTAAATATTAAGGGCTAAAAATCTGTACCATCTTTAAGCGTTAAGCTTGCCATGCACTGAGCAATGACGACCTCTCTGCATCGAGGCGCGAAGCGACACGATCTGAGTGCGTCGTTTGTACATTACTTTGTGCACCTTGCATTGCGCGACGCAGGCCCCAACTACTTCACACCAATCCGCATCACCTCAAATCCTGTAGGACGATAGATCACAACATCGCTTGCTGTAGTCGAGAAATCAATTTTTATTTCAACCCCGGGTTTTAGCTTCACAATGTCTATCCGGGTATCTCCTGCCTGAATGTAATAATCGCTGACCGTATACGATGGAATGCCTGTATTCCCTGCAATGGTCATCGATACATCATTCCCGTTCACGATTATATCTTTCAAAATGATGGGAGAACTAATTTCTTTCATTACATAATACGAAGGTTTCGGATTCAGCTTCACATCGCAAATACCGTGAATTCGCTGCGGGTAACGATAGGTAGAGTCTTCTCCAAAATGCGTACGGTAATCGTTCAGACAAAAATAGATTGCTCCGGCAACATAGTCTTTGCTGCCGTAAATCCTGATCTGTTCAACCATTTCCGTGGCACGTCGCTCATCTCCTCCTTTAAACTTCGGCTCACATATTCCCCACTCTGAAATGGTGACTGGTTTTTCAGGATACATGCCGTGAATGCGGTCAAGCGCTGCGGGGATTGAATCGAGGTTAAATCCGTACCAGGTTGTGTTGTATTCGTTATACATAATCATGTCGTAGCGCGGAGAGGCATCCGGCAAGATGTTTTCAGGCCCTGGCACTTCATGGTGAACTGCATTTGAAATATAGGCCACCAGACGCGAATTATCAAGTTTCCGGGCGTATTTTTCCATAGTATCCAACCCTTTGATGTTGGTTTCTTCGTGGCTGGAAATCTCATTACCAAGTCCCCAGATGATTATGCTGGGATGATTGTAGTGAGCGTCGATCATTTCGTCGAGATGTTGCAAGGCGATGGGCAGTAAAGTGTCGCTAAGATGCGTTTCGTAGCCCCAGAGCGGGACTTCTTCCATGATCAGAATTCCATTGCGGTCGCACCAGTCGAAAAACTTTTCGCTTTGCTGCCAGTGACAACGGGCAAAAACACAATTGGCATTTTTCATCAACGTGAGGCCTTTATTCAGATTCTCGTCGGTCTGCGCAAGTCCGTGTTCCATATCCTCGCCAGCGGTCCACTCCATGCCCATAAGCCGCATGGGCTCGCCATTCAGCACATATCGGTTGTTTTCAATTTTTATACTACGGAAACCAAAAACGGTACTCAGTTCATCTTTAGGTTTCTTGCCTTCAAACAGGGTGATATCGATCCGATATAGATTTGGCGAATCAAAATGCCAGAGTTTAGCTTTTTTCAGATTGACACTTGTCAAAAAACGACCATCGCTGAACTTCCCTTTCAGCTTGCCTTTGAAAACAATATTCTGTGTTTTCTGATTCTCTTCAGTAATTACCGCCTGGAACCAGGTCTTACTGCAGTTTATTTTTGAAAAGTCAATGAATGGAATTGAAATTTCTGCCCGACCACCATCACCGGCAGGAATGCCGTTTACATGAATAGTGCGCATGGCCTGAGGCTCAGTGAAAATCATATTCACACTACGAATAATTCCCCCGTCGTGCGACCAGTCGAAGCTCTTCATGTAAGGAATGCTTTTTTTCGATGGCTCATTATTGGTGTAAACCGTCAGTGTGTTTTCGCCTGGCTGAATGTAAGGCGTGATGTCAATTGTGAATGGAGTGTATCCAGCACCGAAATGCTCCCCAGCCTTTTTACCATTTACATAAACAATTGCATCGTGATTCACTGCTTCGAAGCGTAGCCGCACAATTTTATTCATCTGATTTTTGGAAATCTGGAATTTCCGGTCGTACCAGCCCGCACCCCAATAAGTGTAATAACCTTCGTTCATATTAAAGGAGTGTGGTACAGTGGCGGGACGCTTTCCGCGCGCCGGCAGGCCATTTTCGCCCCAGCCAAGCCTGAGCCCCCTGGTATCGGGATCGACAACAAAATTCCACTCTCCATCAAGCGAAACGATATCGCGGTTCTGCGCTGTAGAAATAGAAGGAAATGAAAATATGAAAGCGCAAAGCGCAATCAGACATATAATAAGCTTTTTCATAATCATGAAATTGAAAATATAAAAGAGAGAACAAACCTACATTTTTTTTCAAAATAAATCAACCCTGAAAAAAAACAGGCTGTCCGTTTTGTGACGAACAGCCCGATTGACAGTGATTTTTATTCTAGTTTCCCGATTCAGGAAGCTGCTCTTTCAGCTTTTCAACCTCCATCAAACGAATATTAAGCTGATTGATGTACGCTCTTTCTTTTTTAAGCATGTGGTCTTTGTAAGCTCTGTTAGCCCATTCGAGCGCGATGTTGAGCTCGCCTTCCATTTCAGCAGCCAGAGCCATGTTGTGGCAAGCGCGGCCGGCAATTTTCGGGTCAGGACTTTTGGCCGACTGAGACCAAAGCACTACAGCTTCTTTCCAGTTATTCACTTTCACGAATTTCTTGGCACTCTTCAGACGATCGTCACCTTTTTTATAATAAATGCGTGAAACACGAACCCAGTTGGGTGAAATCCGAATGCCCATCATTTCACCGGCGAAGTATCCTGCATCGTTTATGGCATTGCGCTTTGAAGGTAGTTTTCGAAATGCATCTTCGGGTGAATTTCCAACGGTGTTCCATCCTTTATCATCATAAAAAACATCCTGATCAATAATCTTTTTGTTGACATTGTCATACAAACGCCAGCCGGCATTGACTCTGATGTTCAGGTCTTCCATAAATTCCGTGACCATTACATTTTCGCCATTGACCGCACGCTCCACCTGACGTGAACGCGAGGTACGGCGAATATCGCTGTCGAAAGTTTCAAGCGAAACAATGGCATCGACATTATATTTTTTGCATAGTGCGTCCACTTCAGCCCAGGAGAGGGGGACAGGAAATTCCTTGGTGCCCGTGCCACGCAAGTCTTCACCTTCCATCAGTTGCGCTTTGAAACGCGGATTGGTGTTCACCTTAAACGCAAGTCCTTTACAAACATTATAAGAACCTTCGCGGTCGGCAGCAATGGATTCTCCGGTAATAAAACCTTCAAGAAAATTAGACCAACCCTCGCCCTTGGCTGGCAGACTGCGATTGAGGACTCCCACACTTTGAATGTGCTGTGGGACTGTGATCTGAGCGGGCACCAAAACGTTGGTGTATACAGTTGCTGTTTTGCATGAATAAAGTGAAACAGCGATAACTGCAAGCAGTAGAAGAGTAATTGTTTTCATGGTAGATGTTTTTCTGGGCTTGCCCAAAATTATACCAATTTCCTTACATGAAAAGAAAAATAATGCTTAAAGAATATATAAGATTGTAATGCAAAAAAAAAGCCGGCATAAGCCGGCTTAATAATTTGTTGATTAACTCTGTTAATGAGTTACTACGAAAGAACTTGTTGATGACGTACCGTTATGCTGAACACTAACGAAATAAATTCCGTTGATGAATGCTGCGGTATTAATCTGAATTGTATTTACACCTGCAGTCAGTTTTTCAGATGAAGAATAAACTGTTTCGCCCAATGTGTTTGAAACTGTTACCAATGCATCGTCAGCAGACTGAACATTGAATTTAATGGTTGTTGCGTCATCGGCCGGATTCGGGAAAACAACAAAACCAGCGTTTTCTTCATTGTCATTTATGCTGACAGTGTTTGATATGTTAATGTCATCAAGGAAAAGGTTGTTTCCATATCCGCTGGTTGCCCTGAAACGAACAAGAACACTGCTTTCTCCGTCATATGCCGATAAATTGACACTAATAAACTTCCAATGTGCTGCAAGAACTGTTGTGTATGCTGATTCACTGGCAGTGGTAGTTGCAAGTTGCGAACCCGATTTATTCCACACGGTTGCCCATGTTGCGCCGCAGTCTGTTGAAACATCAACCTGAAGTTTATCGGAATATGAAGAACTGTATTGGCGATGAGCATAATTGAATGTAAGAACAGAATTTGTGATAGATGAAAAATCCATTGGATAGCTTACGATGTCGTCAATCCCAGAAGAAATGTTGAACCAATTGATGAATGCGCTTCCACCTGCAAAGCAACCCTGAGTGCTGCGTGTCCAGTTGGTGCCATTATTATCATCGCTCAGAGTCCAATCGGCCGGAGGGAAGGTGGTTGAAGTAAATGGCTGTGTTACAGGAGCTGTAATGCTTGAAACAAATGTTACGAAAGTGGCTGACACTTCATCGTTAACAAATGAATAATCGGTTGTACTGTTAGGATCAGAGACGCTTACTTCAAAAACATGTGCTCCGTTTGTTGAAGGAGTAAAAGCAGGGAATGTAATGATGGTGTCATCTCCGGCAACAAGTGATCCGGTGAAAGCGATTGGAGTTTGAGCAACACCATTGATTGAATAATTAATATTAGCAGTGGTTATTGTTGCTAATCCGTTGTTATACAATCTCACTGATGGACTAAAAGGAGTCGTGCCACATGACATTGAAGGAATGCTGTCAAGGTCAGCAACACCAGCATCGAGTGGGAACGGTACTTTAAATTCATCACCACTCAGAATTTCCTTGTTTCCCTGCGAAACAAAAGCAACCAGCTTTAAATTATATAATTCAGCGGGAATAGTTCCGTATGTTGCAGGTACAGTATATACAAAAGCGGTGTCAAAAAATGTTCCCGCGGTAGTTGTGGGAATTGTGATACCCCATTGACCAAAAATAAGATGCCGCAGCATGTGCATATGATAGTAGCTGGAACCTGTAATATAATCGGGATTATATGAAGATCCGGACTGTGGCCCGACAACATAATCCTGAAGAACGGCAATATTAAGTTTATTTGTCGCAGTAGCTTCAGTTGCTGTATGATAAACTTCAACAAGTATTGAAAGTTCACGGGTAGCTTCATTCATTGTAGCATCGATGGCTACATTCACAGGAGATGTTTGAGCAAGCATGGTATTGGCAGCTGATGTCCATGAACCACGGTCCAAAGCTATATTAGTTCCTGAAAACACATGACGGTTAACAGTTCCTGAAGGATAACCGGTCAATCCGGTTTGACTTGCCAGCGCATCGCCAAAAGCAGTCCTGTAATCAGGTTGTCCTGAACTTGGAACTGAATAAGATCCCTGATGAATGTTGATTGGAAACACATCGCCCGGATTCGCGGTGGCTAATTCATTGGCAATCCGATGTCCATCAGGACAATACGGACAATTGATACCGGTATATTCTTCCAGAACAACGTTCTTTGGGGCAGGAATTGTGCTCACAATTGTTTGTGCCATCACTGTCATGCCAAAGCTCAAAAGCAATGCAAAGGTTAAAACATGTTTCATATTACTGTGTGGTTTTGTTTTATTATTTTGACCGTTCAAAAGTACTATCATACAGACAGAAAACCAAATGAAAAGTTGCAGAATTCTGTAAATATACAGTTTTCGACCTGTGTTTTATTCAAAATGTCATATTTTGTTACAAACATGAAATTAAAACGGATTTTTCATGATGAAAAAAAGGTGTTAGATTTAGTAATACACTATACGAACGTTTTTTTTAGTTTTGGAGAAACAGGTAAAAATGTGGTCTTTTTATCAATAATCTAAGCATGTTGGAAAATTTTCAACTCCAGTTCAAATACAAATAGTATTTTTGAAATCAAAAAGCAAAAATATGAAAATGAAATCTGCTCTACTTTTTCTGTCATTTATTGTTGTGACAATATCAACAATGGGACAGAACCTTTCGCTTTCAACCGACAATGGGCCTCTGGCTATGGATGAAACAATATACATCTGGGGCGATTCAGGACAGTATAGCACAATTTATTGCTACCTGCATGTAACCAACAACAGTGCAGCCGATATTGATGTACTGGTGAAAAAAACAGAAGTTGATATACTTGCCGGAACCGAAAATTCATTCTGTTGGGGAAATTGCTACCTGCCAATTGTTTTTGTATCCCCGGATTTTATTACCATTGGAGCTGGACAAACCAACGAGTTAAGTTTCTCAGGCGATTATATGCCCAAAGGTCAGGTAGGTTTGTCAACCATTCTCTATACTTTTTTCAATAAAAGTAATTCAGCCGATTCAGTGGCAGTAAATGTTGTGTTTGGCTCAGGAACAGCCTCCATTGATGGCATCGAAGCCGAAAATGCATTGGCAGCCTATCCGAATCCGGCTACGTCGCAGGTTAATTTCACCTATCAATCAGAAAACATGCAGGATCAGGCTCAACTTATTATTATGTCAGCTGCCGGATCTGAAGTTTATCGTGCTGAAATGCCGAACGACAATTCGCCGTTTTCGATTGACGTAAGCAACTTCAATTCAGGTGTTTACTATTATTCTGTATTGATCAACGGTCGAACCAGTGAAGTGCGCAAGTTAGTCGTGATGCACTAATCTGAAGAATACATTTCCTTTTCCGAATTTTGTTAAATTCTTGAATATATTGATTAGCCCTGAAAAGGGCTTTTTTTATTTTCCAAAAACCATGAAGCCATTTGTTTCAGCTCATTTTGACCAATGTAATAATCATGGCAAGCATATGATAAATGGATCGATTTGTCTAAATAGTCAGGAATGTATTGTTATTGGCTCACTTTTCGCCTAAATTTGTTATATCCACGAAAAAATTATAATCATGAGTAAAAATATATTCGCATTATTTCTGTTTTCTGCGTTAACCCTCTCTCAGGTTTTTGCGCAGGGTTTATTATTGTCGGACGATAAAGGGCCGATTGCAAACAATTCAATTATTAACGTGTGGGGCGATTCTGCCAACTCCAAATCTATATTTTCTAATATTGATATCACAAATTCCAGTGCTTCTCACATTGAGGTGCTTGTAAAAAAGACAGAAGTAAGCGTTGTCCCCGGATCCGAAAACAGTTTTTGCTGGGGTACATGCTTGCCTTCAAATGTATTTTTATCCACCACTCCTATCTTAATTGGCTCCCGCACGACCAATAAGAGCAGCTTTACCGGAGAATACAAACCATTGAATAATAACGGAACAACCACAATCCGATACACATTTTTCAATCAAAATGACATCAGTGATTCTGTAGCAATTACAGTTATTTACAATGCGGTTACTGCCATTGCTGACGAAATTCCGGTGATAATTGATTTTTCAAATGCTTATCCTAATCCGGCAGCAACAGTTGCTAACTTTAATTATGAATTTCAAAGTATTGGTTATGCTGAACTTGTAATTTCAGATCTGCTGGGAAGTGAAATTCACAAAACTGTGCTGCACAATGAAAAAAATAAACTTAGTGTTGATGTATCATCTTTCATTCCTGGCGTCTATTTTTACTCCCTCCGAGTTGACGGGAAATTGTATTTCACCCGAAAGTTGATTGTCAGACATTAAGAAAATTCTTAGCAGAGAAAAGGCCGGTTTTTACCGGCCTTTTTTTTAAATGTATCCAACCATTCTGTAGGTCAGATATCCAATAATTTCATGCAGCAACTCATCCCAGATGTCAAGAGCTTCGGTTTTTGGCATCAGAAGATTCATCCAGTACCAGCTTCGGTCGCCAGCTGTCAAATCAACCGGAAACGGATCGACATTCAGATTAACCTGGCGGAAACAGCCAATACTGCGGCGCATATGCGATGCTGAAGTGATCAATAAAAACTCGCCGCCAGGTATTGAATCGTTTAATATTTTTGCCGTATTTACAGCGTTTTCGCGGGTATTGTTTGATAAACTATCTATCAGAATGTCTTCGGCAGGCATGCCTATGTCAATCAGAAAATCGCGCAGTAAAACACTTTCGAGCATATCGGGATACTGCATGGAACCTGAGCCACCCGAAATAAGGATTTTTGCAGCCTTGTCATTTTTATACAGCCACAAAGCCTGCATGATGCGGTCGGGATTGTGGCGAAAAGTCAATGTTTGATTCTGCGCATCGGTAGTGACAATGCCGCCGCCAAGCACTATAACTGCATCGTACTCCTTTTGGATGGAATACACCGAAGACGGCTCCGGCTCCCACATACGCATGAATTCCTTAGCAATAAACGGATTGGTAAAAAACAAGCCGGTTGCCAATGCAGCAATCAGAAAGCGCTTTTTGAGTTTTGGCTTGCGCAGAAACAGGGAAAGCGCAATCAGAGCCAGAATCCAGGTGATCGGACTAAACAGAAATGCCAATATTTTGCTTAGGATAAAAAACATATTGCTGTCAAAAATAGTGTTTTTCGTTGATACCGGTACCAAACAAAGCAAAATCGAAACGTGCAGGATCATTCGGGTCGAGCAATCTGCAGTTTTCAGAGACTTCTAAAACAGCTTTGGCATCGGTCTGAAGTCGGCTTAGAATGCCGGTTTCACGAGCAATGCGGGCTGAATGCACATCGAGAGGAATGAGCAATCGACTCATTGGGAAAGTATCGGTCCACAATCCGAAGTCGACACCGCATTGATCGCGGCGCACCATCCAGCGGAGAAACATGTTGAGCCGTTTGGCAGCACTGCCCCGCTCCGGCGAACTGATGTGCTTTTCGAAACGCGCTTCGTGCGGATAACTCAACAAAATATTTCTGAAATTTCCGATGGCATCGAAAGCATTTGAGTTTTTGTTTTTCCGAATTGGTTCTGAAAACACGCTCTGCATGCCGCCTTCGCGCGTATAAATATTTTTCAGTCCTTCGCAAAGAGTGGCTGCATCGAACGAATTGAATGTGCGATATACAAAGCCCTGCAGGTTTTTCAGATCTTTTTGGGTATGTCCTGTCACAAACTGGAATGGAGCATTATCCATCCTCTGCATAAGTTGTTTTGCACCGGAGATAATCGCTTTGCGGTTTCCCCACGCAAGCAGCGCAGAAAATAAAGCTGCGATTTCGATGTCCTCCTTTTTCGAAAACATATGCGGAATCGACACGGGGTCTGTTTCAACAAACGAGGGGTTGTTGTAATAAGCGGCTTTTTCGTTGAGCCAGTCTGCTATTTTCGAGTCTATCTGATTATTCATTCAACAAGTCATTAAGAAGTCCACGAATCCTTGAGTCCACAAATTATTCACTCATTATATCATTTTTATCGGTGTTCATGAGCTCAGCGCCTTTCAGTCGCTTCGGTTGTCACGAATTGCACGAAAATACCTTTTTATTTGAACGAATGTACACGAAGAATTAAAAAACTTTGCCAAATGTTCAACACGAGTTTTTCAAAATGAGCATGACATTCGGAGGATGTCGAATAATAATAGCGTCCGGCAAAGCCGGATGTGATAACGCCCAAAAGCAAGACCCTGCAAGGGTCTAATCCACGTGTACCTGGATAATATTGATACATTATATCATCCTTTATTTGACCTCTCCGAGGTCGCTATATTCTATTTTTGACACGGCCTTGCAGGCCGCGCTATTATTGTTTGACCTGCGCTGCAGGTCAGGCAAAATCTTCAGACTAAATGTTACACTCAAAACTTGTATAACCAAAAATCGAAAAAGAAAGGACTATGATTATGTCGCCGACTTTCGTGTAATTCGTGCCATTCGTGGATAAAAAATGACACCAGCATTCTTCCCGACAGCCTGTCCGCCCTTTGGCGGAATTCCAGGTCAGCAGTAGCTGGAGTTTACCCCGCATTTGGCGGAGCAAAAGTGTCAGGGAAGATATTGATGGTAACAATCCAACGCAGAGAGATTGCTTCACGTGAAACGTGACAAAGTCGCAACGCACTCAGGTTGGACTGACGCTAAAATGTCGGGAATGCAAAAGTAAAAAAAGCTCCACCTTTCGGAGGAGCTTTTTGCAAGTAGTAATGAAGTTGTTTTGTTTTATTTCACTGTGTAAGGCACAATGATTTCGCGTCCAATGCCGACGGCTTTCACGTTCTCAGGAATGAGGCCGTGATGGCGGGTTGGCAAAGATTTTTTGAGACCTGCTTCGATGTACTGGTCGGTAACAACCGGTTTCACTTTGAGAAAACCACCCAAAACAATCATGTTGAAAATTTTGGATAATCCAAGCTCCGAAGCTTTTTTGGTAGCATTGATTTCGTAAATGGTGATATCTTTCCGTGTTGGCGGATTGACAATGCCATTGGGATCAAAGATGAGAATACCACCAGGTTTCACCGAGCTTTGGAATTTGTCGAGCGATTGCTGGTTGAGAATAATGGCAGTATCGAACTGGTTGAGAATCGGCGAGCTGATGCGATTGTCGCTGATAATGACGGTTACATTTGCAGTACCACCGCGCATTTCAGGACCATATGAAGGCATCCAGCTGACTTCGAGACCTTGCATCATTCCGGAATAGGCAAGAATTTTACCCATCGAAAGAACGCCCTGTCCGCCGAAACCGGCTATAATCATTTCTTCAGTCATAGTTTGCTGTTTTAGGATTACTTTTTAGTGACCATTTGACCATCAACCTTAATGTCGCCCAGTTGATAGAATGGGAACATGTTCTCTTCCATCCAGACATTGGCATCGGGGGCAGTCATTTTCCAGCCTGAATTGCAGTTGGAAACGACTTCGATGAAAGAAAGGCCTTTGTTGTTTTTCTGATTTTCGAAAGCCATGCGAACGGCTTTTTTGAATTTCCGGACAGCGCCGGGTTTATGAACCGCATGGCGAGCCACAAAATACGTACCCGGAAGCTGAGCTACCAGTTCGGTCATTTTAAGTGGGTTTCCCATCATTTCAACATCGCGTCCATAAGGGCTCGTGCTCGATTTCATGCCGGGTAATGTTGTCGGAGCCATTTGGCCACCGGTCATTCCGTAAATACCGTTGTTCACAAAAATGATCACGATATTCTCTCCACGGTTGCAGGCATGAATGGTTTCAGCTGTACCAATAGCAGCGAGGTCGCCATCGCCCTGATAAGTGAACACATATTTTTCGGGCCACATACGTTTGATTGCAGTTGCCACAGCCGGAGCACGACCGTGAGCCGCCTGCTGCATGTCGATATTGAGAAATTCATAGGCAAGAACAGAACAACCTACCGGTGCAACACCAATGGTTTTATCCTGAATTCCCATTTCTTCAATAATTTCAGCAACAACACGGTGAGCAGTACCATGGCCGCAGCCGGGGCAATACGACAAGGTTTTGTCGGTTAACAAGGAAGTTTTAGAAAAGACCTTGTTTTCGGGCTTGATTATGTCTTTCCAGACATCTAAAGTTACATCTGCCATGGTATTATCCTCCGATTATTTGTTTTTTAAGAGCCTCAACAACTTCAGTTGGAGAATGAATCATTCCACCAACACGGCCAAAATGTTCGACTTTGGTTTTGCCATTGACTGCCAGGCGAACATCTTCGACCAGCTGTCCAAGGCTCATTTCGACTGAAAGCATTCCTTTAACCTGTAAACCAAGTCTGTTGAGTTCAGCTTCGGGGAAAGGATAGAGTGTGATTGGACGGTGAAGTCCGACTTTAATTCCTTCGGCGCGTGCAAGGTCAACTGCTTTTTGGCAGATACGAGCGCTGGAGCCGTAGGCAACGAATAAATATTCAGCATCGTCGGTCATAATGTTTTCGAACATAATGTCCTGCTTCATGCTTTCATATTTTCTTCCAAGCTTTTCAACATGTGTTTCCTGAACCGACGGGTCAAGGTTCAACGATGTAATGATGTTACGCTCGCGATTGGCTGTTTTGCCGGTGGTAGCCCAAGGGCATTCCTTAATAATTTCTTCTTCGGTACGGCGTGGAATCGGGTCGAATAATTCAACTTTCTCCATCATCTGGCCAATAACACCGTCGCTCAAAAGCATAGCAGGTGTGCGATATTTGAAAGACATTTCAAATCCAAGTTTCACGAAATCGGACATTTCCTGCACACTGGCCGGAGCAAGAACAAACATGCGATAATCGCCATGTCCGCCACCTTTAACAGTTTGAAAATAATCGCACTGACCAGGCTGAATGGTTCCGAGACCGGGACCACTGCGAACAACATTCATCAATAAACAGGGCAGTTCGGCGCCTGCCATATACGAAATGCCTTCAGCCATGAGACTTACGCCCGGACTTGAAGACGACGTCATCACACGTTTACCGGTGCCAGCGCCGCCGTAAAGCATATTGATAGAGGAAGTTTCACTTTCGGCTTGCAGAACAACCATTCCGGTGCGTTCATAAGGTTTTTCAGCCATGAGATATTCAATCACCTCAGACTGAGGGGTAATCGGATAACCGTAATATCCGTCGCAGCCAGCGCGGATGGCGGCTTCGGCAACGGCCTCATTTCCCTTCATTAATTTTAATTCACCCATTGTTTATGGTCTTTAAATTATTCAACTTTTTTTGAGTAAACAGTGATAACCGCATCCGGACAAACTGTTGCACAGTTGGTACAGCCAATGCAGGCATCCTGGTAAGGCTCAGCATAAAAATAACCTTTGATGTTTACTTTATCCCCCAGCCTTATAACGGAGTTCGGGCAAACCGGGACACAAACGCCGCAGCCCTTACACCGGTCTTTGTCAATTACAATAGCACCTTTAACTTTTGCCATATCATGATTTTTTGTAAGATTCGTGGCGAAATTATACATTTTTTATTAATAATGGAAATTTCACAACGATTTTATCACACCTCTCAAAACCGCACTGCATGCGGCTAGCAGAGGCATGATACAAATCATTCAAAAATAATCTTGTAAATCAGGCCTTTTAGCTGAATAAAACAATGATATAGCTATATTTCAATGATTTTTCAACAAAAAACCCTGAAGTTGAAAGCTCCAGGGTTAATTAAAACGAATATCTCTTAATATCAGAGACTAAAAGCCTTTTTTATGTCTTCAACACGGTTGAGTTTTTCCCATGCGAAGAATGTGATTTTTTTCATCCATTTCTGCTTACCATCAATTGTCTTCTGAATGGCACCAGCGTGAAGCTCTGAAACTTCGACTTCCTGCTCATAAGAAGTACGGCCAAAATGCCCATAAGCAGCTGTAGGAGCATAAATAGGATTGCAAAGTTCATAATTTCGCAGAATAGCATATGGACGCAGATCAAACAGACGGCGAACAATGTCGCTGATTTCAGCATCGGTCATTTTTACTTTAGCAGACCCAAAAGTATTTACATTAAATCCAACCGGTTCTGCAACGCCAATGGCGTAAGCAACCTGCACCAGCGCTTCCTGAGCAACACCGGCAGCCACGAGATTCTTGGCAATATGACGCACCGCATAAGCTGCAGAGCGATCCACTTTCGAAGGGTCTTTGCCCGAGAAAGCACCGCCGCCATGAGCACCACGTCCGCCATAGGTGTCAACAATAATTTTGCGGCCAGTAAGGCCTGTATCGCCGTGTGGGCCACCGATTACGAATTTTCCGGTAGGATTTACATGTAATGTAAAATCACCTTTGAAAAGATTTTTCACACGCTCCGGTGTATCGTCCGATTCAATAACACGCGGGATCAAAATGGTTTGAACATCGCTTCTGATTTGCTCAAGCGAAACGTTTTCATCGTGCTGTGTTGAGATCACAATGGTGTCGATGCGCTGTGCAATGCGGTTGTCGTCGTATTCGATGGTTACCTGCGACTTCGAATCGGGACGCAGATAAGTCATGACTTTTCCTTCTTTGCGAATGGCAGCCAGCTCCTGAACAAAGATGTGAGCCAATTCGACCGGCATGGGCATATAATTGTCCATTTCATCGCAGGCATAACCGAACATCATTCCCTGATCGCCGGCACCCTGATCTTCTTCCTTTTCGCGGTCAACACCCTGATTAATGTCGGGTGACTGGCCATGTATAGCGGAAATAATTCCGCATGAATTAAAGTCGAAGCGGTATTCCGGTTTGGTGTATCCAATTTTCTGTATAATGTTACGAGCTGTCTCCTGCTGATCAATCCAACCGGTGGTGGTTACTTCACCTGCCAGCACTACAAGTCCTGTAGTAACCAGTGTTTCACAGGCAACACGCGATTTGGGATCGTGCCGTAAAAATTCGTCAAGCAATGCATCTGAGATCTGATCGGCCACTTTGTCCGGATGGCCTTCGGAAACGGATTCCGACGTAAATAAAATTCCCATTGTCTTTCTTTTTGAAGATTAATAATTCGGTTCAAGAAGTGAATGGGTTTGATTGCGTGTGTGCGGCAAATACTTTTTAGCATTTTTTACCGTGGTTGCAAGCAATCAAATCTTTCCACAGCGCAAAATTACAATTTTTTTCAAAACGGGCAATAATTGATTTTAAAGCTTTCCAATTCAAAGGTGCTTCGCATCATCTTTGTCCCTGGGGCGGAGTTTATCCCGCCCAGCGGGGCCCAAGACTATTTAATTTTAGCGCTGTCGGCACAAAAGTTTTCGAAATTCATCCGCCGCAGCGGACAAACATCAAGTCGGAAATCTAAAATCGATATTCTTAAATCGGTTTGTGCCTTAGTGGCCTTATCCGCGCGCCCAAAGTGGTTGGAGACCACAAAAAAAGCCGCACAAGGCGGCTCTGAAAATATTTTGAATATAGACTTAGAATAAGCTGTTGTTTTTTCCTCCAAAATAGAGTTTGATGCCGCCCATGAAAGACCCAAAAGCATCATCGGATTTGGTAATGCCTTCGCGTGCATCGAGCAAATCGGTTGGAGTGTTGTACCATGAATACTCGCCATAGATAGAAAGCATCGGAAATACATTAATTTCAGTTCCAAATCCGAAAATATAAGTGAAGGCAATTTCGCGTTCTTCGACACCAACTTCGTTGACTACAATTGCTGTAGTTGCGACGCGTTGTTGTGAACGATAGAAAATAGCGCCTGCGCCCAGTCTACCATAAAAATCAAACGGAAGAAATTCACAGGATTTATTTGTAATATTGGTCAGTTTGAAAAAATGCGCCTGAAAATCGGCTGACAGCGCCCATAAATTGCAACTGAATGCCTGATCGGTGGGAGCGCCATCGGAGTAAAACATTTTAGTCCCGTTAAGACGACCGTCCAAAACTTCAATATTTGAGCTGAGTGCAGGACTCCAATGCTTTCCAAGGCGAATAGCATAACCGCCGCTGACTTCATTAAACTCTTCGATGAGATGAAAACCGTTGTATGAAGTAATGTCTGTATAAGGCAGGAGTTGTCCGCCGGAAACACCGACAAACCATCCTGTATTTATGTCATTACATTTTAATCCTTCAGAACTGCATTGAGCATGAATGTTTACAACAAAGATAAGACTACAGATAATCGTAATTAGGATTTTCATGGTGTTTGGATTTTAATGCACAAATGTAAAGATAAAAATCAATAACGCTGAATTCTCTTCATATAATCTTATTTTTGATGCATGAAGTATGAAAATTAAATGTGAAATCAGAGCTTATTGCAGTGGCGAATGACTTTTGCACCCAACGATTCCGTGTCCGCTCCTATTCTCATGTTATGTGCCCCCTGACATTTTACCGTCTGCCCGAGGAGGTTGACACTTTAGCATTGCTGACGTGGAATCGTCAGGGGCGAATGCCTTTTGCACCCAACGATTCCGTGTCCGCTCCTATTCTCAAATCAATGTCCGGCGAACGACAAAATGTTGGGTGCCCCCTGACTTTTTACCGTCTGCCCGAGGAGGTTGACGCTTTAGCATTGCTGACGTGGAATCGTCAGGTGGTTAGAGCTCCCTGCAAATAACAGATTAGAAAAAATGCTTTTTTAATTATTCAACTTTTTGTAGTTTTGTATAAACCAATTAATAAATGACTGAACCACTATTAGCAAACAAGTATTATCATATATTCAATAGAGGCAACAACAGCGACTCTGTTTTTAAAAGCTATGACGATTATTCATATTTTATTCACTTATATTCCATTTATGCTCATCCATTTTTTGAGACTTTTTCGTGGTGTTTGATGAAAAATCATTATCATTTTTGCGTTCGGGTGAAAAATGAAAACGAGTTTGAGAGATTTGACAAACGAAACCGATGGAAAATAGAACCTGTAATAAAATGGCAAATGTATTCTATCAATGAAATTCCACTGGAAAAACAAATAATTCCGAAACCGCATCGAATGTTGGGTTTTATGTTCGATGCTTATTCAAAATACTATAATAAAAAATATGATCGGACTGGTGTCGTTTTTGAAAGAGGTTTTGAAAAAAAACTGATTGAAAAGGAAGATTATTTGATGGAACTAATTACCTACATACATAATAATCCGGTTAAACATCAAATTTCGAAAGATGCTGGATTGTACCAGTGGTCGTCATATAATGAAATACTTAATAACAGCTCCGCCTTTTGCAATTCTGAGAAAATTATTCAGATGTTTGATTCAAAAGAGAACTTTGTTTTCATTCATCAATCAAAGCACGCTGATGAATAGTGTTGTGTTAGTTTAGTGTTGGTTAGTTCATATCCGCACCCAACGATTCCGTGTCCGCTCCTATTCGCAAATAATGTCCGGCGAACGACAAAATGTTGGGTGCCCCCTGACATTTTACCGTCTGCCATAGGAGGTTGACATTTTAGCATTGCTGACGTGGAATCGTCAGGGGCGAATGCCTTTTGCACCCAACGATTCCGTGTCCGCTCCTATTCACAAATAATGTCCGGCGAACGACAAAATGTTGGGTGCCCCCTGACATTTTACCGTCTGCCCGAGGAGGTTGACGCTTTAGCATTGCTGACGTGGAATCGTCAGGGGCGAATGCCTTTTGCACCCAACGATTCCGTGTCCGCTCCTATTCACAAATAATGTCCGGTACCGCCTGCAGCAGGATAAACTCCCGACAAAATGTTGGGTGCCCCTGTAGCAACATCAAAAATCGTAATACAAATTATTTAAACTTGTTCGGAAACCGAGATACAAAAATGTGCATTCGTTGCGATCAATTTCTGAGATAGCTACACGCTTCATCAATCCAAGCGTTAGATTCATGTTTGAGGCTGGATTTATCAGATAGCTCACGCTTGCATCAATTATATTCACCTCCGTTTTGTTACCTTGCCCAACATAAACTCCATACTCAAACGGGCGCGTGGTGTATGATTGCCAGATGTCGTTGCCATAATTGACTCCAGCACTATCGGCTCCGTAGACAATGAAATTGTATTTCAGCTGTGCGAAAAATCGTTTGTGATGATATTTAAGAATACTCACGTTTTCAATAAAATTCGCACCAAGCGGATGAGCCAGCGCTTCGTTGTAATGTCCGTAAGACAAAGTGCTGGTGCGACTTGAGTATGTATATGGCCGCACAAAATTCAACTCGCTCTGCAATGAAAGCCCGTTGAGACCTGCGATATCGAATGTGCGGAAACCAAGCTGCAGCGCAGATTTGTTGCCCCACCAGCCATCGCCTGAAAGAATTTCATGTACCTTGATTTCATCGAGCATGAATTGTGCATACAACATATTTTTCTTACGGAGTTTATACGAAGCATTTAATCCGATCAGCACATTGTCGGGCGAGCCGAGCGAAAATTCAACCGGGCGAAAGAATATTACGGGGTTCAGATAATTCACATCGAATCCGCGATGGCCGGTGCTGTCTTCGTTAATCCAGATTACTGCTTCGTACAATCCAAGCTGCAAGCGATTGTTCACAGCGTAGTTCAGAAAGTGAAAAGTGCCGTATTTTTTCTGATAGCCAATGTTGTAGCCATGCGGTACACGCAAGTCCTGGAACTGAGCATACATAATGCTGTACTTCAGTTTCCATGCTTCGATATTGAGTTTCAAAAATGGATAATTGAACGCATAATCCGACAAAAGCAATGATCGATATCCGTCGCCATAAAAGTTTTTCCCGTGTCCGGCCTGAATATTCAAATGTTTAGATGGTGCATAGGAAATATGTCCGCTTGAAAACCCATAATCAAAACCGTCGCTGTAAAAAGTACGGGCCATTCCCTGCCCCGGCACCATATGCGTGTTTCGGATGCGGGTATCGAGGAAATTTACAAAGGTCCCTTGATTTTCATAGAATGATGTGATGAATGAAAACTTAGTTCCAATGCTGCCTTGAGCCTGCACGCCGCGTGTACTAATAAACCGAAAATCTTCATCGTTCGAAAAATCTTTGCCTGGTTCGAAAGCAAATACCGGATCGATATCGAGATAAAAATCATCGGTGCGCACCTGGAAAAAATGTTCGTTGAATGCTTTTCGAAAAAGCCAGCTGTCGAATTTACGCCGTGCCGGATTGCTGAACAATACAGCATTTCGCGACGAGTCGAGATTATAAACTTTACTAACATCGGCTTCAACAAAGGGACGTATGTTGGTGTGAAACGAAACAGAAGGATCATACAATGCTTCTTCGATATCCGGGGTAAAGGCTGAATTCATCGGAAGCGTGAGTTGTTGCGCTTTTGCAGAGTGCGATGAAAAAACAATGAGAGATACAATTATAGAAATTTTGAAAATAGTCATGCCTGAATTATTTCCGCAAAGATAATAATACCAAATTGAAATTGTAGATAGTCCAAGGACGTACTACAAATTCAAATTTGGTTAATGCCGTTAGCAAATACAAATCAAGCAACAATCTGATTTTGTATCTTGGACTATGTTATAAGTAAACACGGTATAAGTTGACGTCAGTCATCATCAGCTGTCGGTGATAAACTTCAAAATTATTTTGTGCAATAAATCAAGAGTGTTTGGCTTTGTTTGAAAAGACTTTTTTTTCTAATAATCCGCCAAAGAAAAGATGCAACCTATGTTTCGACGGAGTTTATCCTGCTGTCGACATTTCGACGGAGTTTACCCCGCCGCTTTTACTCAGAAAAAGTCTGTTCGCCTGTCGAGTCTTCGACTCCGCTCAGACTGACAGGAGCCAAGATCAAATAAAATTGGCGGGACTCAGCATGGCAGCGGCGGGGCTCAGCGTGACAGCAGCTTTTCTGTCATTTTTTTCACGATAGTTATCGTGATAGGTTGCGAGGCGCGCATCACTGGATGTCTCAGGATGACAATGACTTTAATGTCATTTAGCATCATGCACCTCAGACCTGCCGGTCACTTTGCCTGAAATCCGTCGGGCCCATTTGGTCACAGGAATCAGATACCAAATCGTAGCAATGACAGTAAGTATGAGTATGATTTTCAAACTTCCCAAATGTTGCAATATAAATGCCAACACAATAAAAATTATGCTTGCGACCGAAATTATTAATGTGGCCTGCGGATGCGAATATCCAAGATCGAGCAACTTGTGATGCAGATGTCCGCGATCGGCTTTAAATGGCGATTGCTTCCGCAAAATACGGGCAGTCATCACCCGAATAGTGTCGTAAATAGGGATAAATAAAATGCCAATTGCCACGCCTGGAGCTGAATATATATGATGCTCGTTGCTCAACAATCGGTTTAGTTCAATAAAACGAATTGTGGCAACAGCAATCACAAAGCCAATGAGTAAAGAACCTGTATCGCCCATGAAAATTTTATTTTTTCCATTCGAAAGGTTATATCGAAGGAAACCAATGATTGCTCCGGCAAGCGAAAAACACATGATTGCATACACATAGTCACCTACCAGCGCAAACCAGGATCCCAAAGTAATTGCAGCAATATTGCCGAGCGACCCGGCCAATCCATCGATACCGTCACTAAGATTAAAAGCATTTATGATTGCAATGACAACGAAAAAAGAAAATAAAACACTAAACCAATAAGGAATTTCATGAATGCCAAAGAGGCCTTGAAAATCGCTGATGAAAAGATTTCCAAGAATCACGACCAGTAATGTTGCAAATATCTGAGCCAGAAATTTTTTGATAGGGGCCAGTACGAAAATATCGTCTTTCATTCCCATCAGGAAAATAACCAGACAACCTGCAGCTATAAAGGGTCGTTCGGGCAAAGGCTCATTACCCGAAAACACCAAATATGAAAACTTGAATCCTGCAAAAATAGCAAGTCCCCCAAGCGTTGGTGTGGCAATTTTGTGTGCTGATCGTTCATTGGGTTCTTCAAATAATTTTTTCGCATTCGATAAAGCAACAATAGGAGGAATGGTTGCCCAACTAACAATCAGTGCAACGGAAAAGGCGAAAACCAGCATCAGATAAAATGGTACTGAGTAAATGTCGAAAACGACAGGATGCGTTAAAATACTGTACATAATGCTATAGTAACTAAATAATCAATCTCTTCTGTAAATTTCATACCTATTGAGAAACATGCAAATGTAGACTTTTTTTTTGTCTCCGGCTAAATAATTTTTTTAAATATTCCCAGTGTTAATAAGATAAGCAGGCATGCTCATACACAATATATGTAAATACACCTATTAATACGACCTGTCCGGCTAAGGGTTGAACACGTTATAGTGCAATTCTCTGGTTTATGCATTCCGAATTCAGCACTCAGCATAGCTTTCGGACGTATTTTCTTCGCGAAATCGTGTGATTAATGAGTTTTGAAGGAAAGTTAAGGTTAAGACAAATATTGGGGTTGAGGGTGTTGTTCAATTCACGCATCAACATTGAACGATGCAATTGAGAGGCGCGTGCCCAATGTAGGGTTCAGCCACAAAGACGTGATGATTTATTTTTTACCTTCATGACTTCGTAGTTATATTCTGTCTCCTTCGATACAATGAAGCTTGAGAAGCATAATGCGAAATGCTTCATCACTGCTAATGACACTCTCGTATAAACAACTAAATATCAAGCAGAAGAGCAAAACCGATCTTCCATCAAATCAACAATCACCGATCTTTTATCCCAAGGGTGATGAGCGAAATGCTCCCCGAGGCCCTGCCATCACGTAAAACGTGATAAATCGGCTAATGTATATTGCGCTATCAACGCATCGGATGGAGCTTCACGTAAAACGTGACACGGTCGCAGCTTTTTTTGACGCCTTCGGCTCATAAAAAATCGCAAATCATCCGTCGCAGCGGATTCCGTGTTCAATATTCAAGGAGCCTAACTATTTTTGCCAAGTCTTATAATGGATTCTGCAACTTGGAAATCCAGCAAGGAGTCTACATCTACTGAACTTTCATCATCCATCGCAAATTTTCGAACTTTGTCAAATTCAGCAATGGGCCTGTTTGTCAGGGATTGGATGTTTATGAAATAAATTGCGCCATTGTATTCCCAAACCATCGGGGCCTCCTGTCTTCTGCTGAAATTTCCTTCTTTCGATTTCTTTAAAAAGCCATTTGACTGCTCTTCAAATAAATTAAAATATGGGTTTGCTTTACTCTCCCTAACTGAAACAACCATGTCGAGATCATCGCTCCAAAGCTGATGTGCTGCCAAAATATGGTGAGATACGCGCAAAGGACTGGTGGCCTGAAGTAAACAAATTTTTGAAAACGAACGATTTAAATGGTTCCTGTAAAAATCAATGGCATGAAGCAATACTTCCCGCGTGCCTGCAGTATCGGATGCCAATTCCGCCGGTCGGATAAATGGTACAGATAGACCATAGTTTTCAACAACTTTTTTTATTTCCATATCATCAGTGCTGACACAGATGTTGTTGTTCGATGTTACACCCTGCGCTGCATCTATGGTGTAACAAATCATGGGTTTGCCGTTTATTGGCAAAATATTTTTTCGTGGCAATCCCTTTGATCCACCACGTGCAGGTATAATAAAGAGTGTGTCGTTAATTTCCATCTTTCAAATGCTTCACAATTTCCTGTGCGTTTTTGTAATCCTGATGCTGACCAATATCAATCCAATAGCCAACTATGGGATTGTGGATGACCTTTTGTCCATCGAGAATTAATTGTTCCAACAGATCGGTAATATTGTAGTGCGTGTTTCGCGGAATTTTATTTAGAACCGATGTGTTGAGAATATAGATGCCGGCATTGGCATAATCGGTATAAACCGGCTTTTCTTTCAGCCCCGTAATCTGTTCGTTGATTGTTGTAAAAATTCCCAGCGGCACTTTGGTTGTGTATGGAACGCTTGCTACGCCTGCCGCAGCCTGATGCTTCATGGTGTTGATGAACAGATCTTCGAAATCGGCATCGGTAAAAAGATCGCTGTTCATCAGAAGAATGTGTTCCGTGTCGAAACGATTTACCAGCGACAGAGCGCCGGCTGTACCCAGTGGCACGTCTTCCCAAACGTATTCTATTTGAATTCCCTTGGCTGAACCATCACCAAAATAATCGACAATTTGTTGCCCAAGATATTTAACGGAGATATAAAATTTTTCAATTCCAAAACTTATCAGGCGATCAATGTTGTGTTCAATGATAGGCTTGTTGCCCAGTGGCAGCATTGGTTTTGGCGTTTTATCTGTCAATGGAAGCAGTCGCTCCCCTCTTCCACCGGCCATTATCATGCATTCGAGCGGAAGGATGCTTTTTCGTTTTTTAAGATCATAGACCTTTACAATCTGACCAGCATCGTTGAGTAGCGGTAATAAACGAATTCCTTTGTCGCGGGCTTTTTTGAAATCAAGAATGCTGAATCCTTTATTTACTCGGTGAAACGATGTCAACATAAATTTATTGACGGAATCTGTCAACAGCAAGCCTTTGATGAAACCACGACGAATGTCGCCATCAGTAAGCGTTCCGACAAGTTGCTGTTTTTCATCCACAACAAATAAAGTCAAAGTGCCGGGAATACTGTTCATCTGTTTCAGGGCATCGAGAACAGGTGCTGTTTGCAGTATAATATTTCTGGAAAAATCGTTCATTGAATTACAAATTAATTCTTACGCGTTGTTTTCTCTGAGCTGGAAATCGATATTGTAAAATTGTTTTTTCAGTTCAATTTTATTCGTTTTCTTCAAAATATTCAGAATCTTTTCGGCTGCATTTCCTTCGCCAAAAGGATTGGATACCGGTAACGTTTTATCAAATTCAAAAGCCTTCTCCAACGCTTTGCTGATCTCGTTTTTCGATGGTTTGCAACTAATAACCGAACGACCCATGATGCGTCCTTTTTGCCTGTCGCCAATGTTTATGGTCGGCACATTGAACGAAGGTACTTCGATGATTCCGCTGGATGAATTGCCGACAACCGCATTCATAAATGGGATGGCAGACAAATAGCGCAACTGTCCCAACGATGTAAAAGCAATTGCCTTGTGAGGATTTTTACTTACAAATTCATCAATCATCTGGATAATGATACGTCCGTCTTTGTCGGAGTTGGGTTTGGTGAAAATCAACAAGGTATTATCCAGTTCATTCAGCGCATCCAGCAGTTGTTGAAATTGCTCGTGAGCTGTTTGTTTTTCCAAAGTAACCGGATGAAATGTTATCAGAAGATTTCGCTCCAATAATTTTTTTTCAATGGATTCTTCAAAAGCTGATTGGTCCAGCAGATTCAGCCTTTTTATATTATCCAGACCCATGGCCCCGACATTGAAAACCGTTGCAGGTTGTTCGCCCAACTGGATCACTCTTTTACGATATTCATCGGTTGCCGTAAAATGCAGGTGGCTCATTTTTGTGATTGAATGCCGGATAGCATCGTCGTAGGCGCCTTCGGTAAGTTCTCCGCCGTGGATATGTGCAACCGGAATTCCGGCAATTAAAGCGGCCTGCGCTGCAGCAAATATTTCGGTCCTGTCGCCCAGCAAAACAACAATCTCTGGCGCCAATTCTTCGAACGTTTCAGCAAAAGAAAGAAGGGCGAGAGAGTTTGATTTTGAAATGCCGACAGCAGTATCAGACGACAAAAGAATTTCCATTTTTTTTGAAATGGGGAAGCCGTCTTTTTCAATTTGCTTCCAGGTGAGTCCAAACTCAGGCGACATGTGCATTCCGGTAACGAGGAGTTGAAGCTCCAGCGCGGGATCTTCGTGTACTTCCTTAATCAGCCAGTAAAGCAGACCATATTCAGCGCGGGTTCCGGTTACAATACAGATTCGTTTCATTCGTTTTTAAATTTCAATGAGTTCATCCAATTTGAAATCCCGACTGGAAATCAGACCAATCACATCATCCCATTTCATCGGACTGATGCCGTTTCCAGGACGTTTTACGGTCAAATTTTCTTCTGAAAATATTTCTCCTTTGCGAATGTCTCTCGCGGCCACAATACTTTTTCGTGCAACTGCAATATTTTTAATTTCACCCGGACCTGGTTCCTTTATTCCTGAACCAGAAATGGCTTTTTCAATATTTCGGATGGCATCCACCATTTGCTTCAATTCAGCCGGCTCCAGCGATGCCTTGTGATCGGGCCCTTCCATATTTCGGTCGAGTGTAAAATGTTTTTCAATGACACAGGCGCCCAAAGCGACCGCTGCAACAGGAACTTCGATACCATTGGTGTGATCGGAATATCCGACTTTTACGCCCAAAGCTTCGCGCATATATTCCATGGCTTTCAGGTTTACATCCTCCATGGACGTTGGGTATTCAGTATTGCAATGCAACACTGTGATTTGATCTTTCGGCACACCGTTATCAATCAGGACAGAAAGAGCATCATTAATTTCATCCATGTTTGCCATTCCGGTACTCATTATCACTGGCTTTTTGCGGCTGGCAATGTGCTTCAGATAGGGCTTGTTCGTAATTTCTCCCGAAGGAATTTTGTAAAAAGGAATGTTGAGTTTTTCCAGAAAATCAATACTGTCAATATCAAAACCGGTAGATAAAAATTGAATGTCCCATTTTATGCAATGCTCGATTAATTCGTAGTGATTTGCTTCGGTTAATTCTAATTTTTTGAGCATCGAGAATTGAGAGTCATCACCATCACCGATGTTTGCTTTCTGGTAATCCGCTTTCCTGGCTGATTTGCTCACCAGAGAGCCAGCCTTGAAAGTCTGAAACTTCACAAAATCAGCTCCGGCCTGAGCAGCTGCCTCAATCAGTTGCTTCGCAATTTCAATGCTGCCGTTATGATTCACGCCGGCTTCGGCTATGATTAATGTGTGTTGCATATATTACCCGATATTTTTTAAAGGATTTCCAATATAAACACCCGGCTTGTCAATGTTTTGCAAAACCACTGAACCGGCAGAAATAACTGCGTGTTCAGAAATATTGATATTGTTTGCAACAACAGCATTACTGCCAACAAACGAATGAGAACCAATATTTACCTGACCATTGATGCAAGCTCCGGTTGAGATGTGACAGAACTCGCCCACCCGGGCTTCATGTTCAATCAACGATTTTGTATTAATGATGCTACAACAACCAATTTGCGCCGCAGCATTGACTATGGCCTGATGCATAATTATGGATCCTTCACCAATTACTGAATGCCTGCTTACATGCGCCATAGGACTCACAATCACGGGTAGCTGGCCGCCTGCATTTTTTACTTTACTGTAAATGCTGCTTCGAACATCGGAAGTTTTGATTTGACCAACTGTGATCAGAAAATTGGGACAGGTTTTTACCAATGCGACAATATCTTCATCATTTCCGATTACGTCGTAACCCAACACTTTGGTTCCAAGTTTTTCGGGCTGGTCAATAATGCCTATAATTTCATACTGGGCTGTTTGTTCAACAACATCGATGCATGAAATGCAATGGCCGCCACCGCCAACTAATATGATAGGTTGCTTTTTCATTTGAGTATTGCGCTGCTCGTTATATTCACCAGACGATCCGAATTCCATTCTGCATTTTTTTTATAGTCATGCGATTCATGAGATAAAGTTTTTTTCGAGTATTTCCCAGTAGCCGCCTTTTTCAGAACCTATTCTTTTTAGTTTGTTCATTTGCTTCAATTTATCAATGTCACGCCTTATCGTTCTGGTAGAGACCTTCAGCATTTCAGCCAACTCTTTCAAAAGAATCCGGTTGTTTGCCTGCATTAATTGAAGAATTGATATTTGCCTTTTATCGGGGACATTATCGGGGACATTATCGGGGACATTGTCGGGGACATTGTTTTGTATATTTGATTTTTTATCATTGTCTGGCCTTTCAATAGTAACCATAATTCCACCCATTGTGGTTTCAAAAACCGGAATATTTAAACCTTCATTTTTGAAGCCATTGGTTATTTTAGCAATGCCCCGCCCCCATGATTCAATAAAACCTGCTTTAAAAAAAACATCAGCTATATTCTTATTAAACGGCCGTGAAGGGTGTTTTCCAAGCAGTGTTTCGATGGTAAAATCATCGGGCAATCGGCCTTCGTTCCAAAGAATTAATTTGTCGTTATACACACTCAACTGGATTGGAGCCCCGGTATAATCTTTATGGATAATCGCATTGAATATTAATTCGCGTAATGCCATTTCAGGTATCTCAAGTTTTTCGATGCGTTGCAAGCCTTCATAACTTATTGGAGAGACAAGGTATTTTGTTTTAAGTATTTCCATTACCTTGTCGGCCATTTGCAAGATATTGCCTTCAACAAAGTCTTGGTAACGCAAATCGTCGTCGCTAGTTATAAAACGGCCAATTTTAAATGACACCGATGGGAAAAACTTTGAAGGTTTCATGCCAAATAACAATAAAGCCGCATTTTTAAGTTTATTGCCGTGGATTATAAGGTTTAGGTTTTCAAGGGTGGTTCTTAAATCTTCTTTGCCATTGTGGTTGGTTAAACGCTTACAGCTTGCGGCTTTTTTGAAGAAATAGGAAATCGCATCCGGATCAATATCGGATAAAGTAGCGTTTTCACAAGGCAAATCATCCCATGTTTTTCCTAATCGCTTTAACAGAAACTGTTGCAATGCCGACCCTTTGATTTCTTGCTTTGTACTCCCTGAACGATAATGATATACTCCTTTATATGAAATTGGCACACCCGAAGGAGATACAATGATTTCAATGTAGGGCTTACTTTCCTTTTGTAATAAATTAACATCGGCAATGATTCCCAAATAATTGACAATTTTATTTGGAATATCTTCCATTAATTTACGTGCATTGCTTAAACCAACAGCTTTTCCAGTATCATCAAAGCCAATACAAATTTTGCCGCCGGAAGCGTTTGCAAACCCGGCAACCCACTTGAGGTATTCGTCTTTCCAGGTTTGTTTGTATTCTATGTTTTGGCTTTCATTCATTCTTTACATGATTGCGCTGCTCGTTATATTCACCAGACGATCCGAAATCCATTCTGCATTTTTTAAATCGGCACATTGCGCATTTTTAAACATGGGCAAACGGTTTATCAGTTCCCATGCCGGCCGCGTCATTACGCCATGATTGTTGGTATAAGACAAAAATTCATCGCGTTCTTTGCGGTCGTTTAAGAAAATGGCATTGAGCCAGTAATTTGATTTTGCATTTTCAGGTTCAGTGAAAAAACGGATTCCAATCTGCTGAAAAAAAGTTTTGTATTGTAAGGCCAATGCTCGTTTTGATTCCAGAAACCGTTCAATCTGCTCGAGTTGTGCCACGCCCATGGCCGCGTTGATGTTTGGCATGCGATAATTGTAACCGATTTCATCGTGCGCAAATTCCCACGGATGAGGCACCTTGGCCTGTGTGGTGATGTGTTTTGCTTTTGCTGCCAATTGTTCATCGTTGAAAAGAAGCATGCCGCCACCACCGGTGGTGATGATTTTGTTTCCGTTGAAGCTCAGTATACCTGATTGGCCAAAAGTGCCGGTGTGCTGACCTTTGTAATAACTGCCCATGCTTTCTGCAGCATCTTCGATTAATGGAATATTGTATTGCTTACATACGTCGGAAATTTCATCAATCCGGCATGGGTGACCAAAAGTATGCATGGGAACGACGGCCGCGATTCTTTTTTTCGTTTGTTTATTGTAGCATCCTTCTGATCGCAATTCAGCATTTTCTTCCAGAAAACTTCGGAGTGCATTTGGGCTCAATCCCATTGTATCCTGATCGACATCAACGAAAACCATGGCTGCACCACAATAACTGATGGCATTGGCGGTGGCAATAAAACTCAATGGCTGGGTAATCACTTCTTCATGCTGCCTGACGCCTGCAAGCATCAGCGCAATGTGCAGCGCATTGGTGCCGTTTACACAAACCACTGCTTTTTTCGCACCTGTAAAGCGGGCCATGTCTTCTTCGAACTGATCAACAAATTTTCCAACACTCGAAACAAAGGTTGAATCAATGCATTCAGAAATATATTTTTTTTCATTGCCGATGAACACTGGCTCATGCAGGGCAATGAAACCTTCGGGTTTATTGTAGGTTGTGCGGATAAATGAAACGACTTTTTCAAATTTTTCCATCATAATCACATTTTTGAATCCAGATATTTACCCTTCTCGATATAGCCGAAATCCGGAATCATCTCGAAAAACAAATCCACCAGTTGTTGCCGGGTCCATTTTCCATTCTCTTTAAAATTTTGAATGGTATTTGTAAAATGGCTGATCAGGTTTGCATCAAACAATGCATCGTTCTTTATAATTCCAAGGCTAATGTAGCGATTTAAATCCAGCATTTCATTCTCGGTAAAAAATTCCTCAAAATCCTTTTCTCCGGTCGTATCGCTGGGTGTGAACAAACAGGGCCATTGTCGCTTATCGGGCAATGTGTTTGCAAGTTCCCGTGCTTCGTCTTCGGAATTGCACAAAAATGGCTCAAAGCCTTTGCTTTTTAAATAACGAACGGCAATTTCGGAGAATGTTATCAGATGCAGGCTCTCACTTAATTTTGGAAAAAATATATCGCGGTTTTCGCCAAAAATGCACGACATCAGACAAAGTTCACCCGATTCTTTGGGGATTACGAAGTATCGTTTCACATCGCTGGGAGCCACAATCGGCTGTCGTTTTTCGATGCGCTGATTAAAACCATGAAGCAAGGAGCCATCGGAGAAAGCCACATTGGCAAAACGTGCCGTTGAAAAGCTGATTTGCTCGCTTTTTTGCATCAGATACATTTCCATGATTCGTTTCGATGCACCCATCATGTTGGCCGGGTTGGCAGCCTTATCGGTAGAAACGCAAAAATATTTTTTTATCCCTTTTTCAATTGATTGCTGAATTGTTTTTTCGGTATTGAAAACATTCACATCAATCATTCGCATGAGCGTGTAAGGATCTTTCTCGCTGCGCACATGCTTCAATGCTGAGAGATTCAGCACGTAATCGTAATTTCCGTCATTTTCCCAGAAAGCATCGTACATGCACGATCCGATATCGATGGCAAATGTTTGAAAATCACCGTCAATATAACCAAACGAGCTGCGGATATCGCGCACCAGTTCCACCAAATTGTTTTCGCTGATGTCTACAACGTGTAGCTTTCGGGGTTTGCGTTTGAAAATTTCTTTAGTGACGGCCTGGCCGATAGAACCAGCACCACCAATGATTAAAAACCGTGAAGAAGAAACGATTTCAGACAATTCAGTTTCATGATTACCAATATCGTCGGTAAACAGTTCTTTATTTCTTCCGATCAATTGCAGCAAATTCATATTCAAATCTTTCAGGAAACCAATTCGACTGATATTTTGTAAATCAATAATATTGATTGTTCAAAATTAAGAAATTCTTTCTGGTTACGAAAACTATAATTCAATTTGAGGTTTTGTTTGAGTTTGAGCGGCCGTAAGCCTAACATCATAAAATACGGCAAATCCACGCGCTTCGCTGGTCTTCCGCGAATTATTCACTCATTATATTGTTTTAAGAGGTGTTCATGAGCTCAGCGCCTTGCAGTCGCTTCGGTTACGCTAATGGACGCGAAAGATTTTGCTTCCCTCAGCAGGTCTTATTGACGCAAATCCGCCAGCATCAGTCACTGGCGTGACATGAAGGGCGGACATGTTCGAATCCGCCTTCATCTGCGATGAAGACTGATTCCGTTGTGTATAATATTTTTACTCAGCGTTTATCGGGATATTGTATTCAATTATTTTCGCGTTATTCCGCGTCTGATAAAATGCCACAAAGGGCACAAAGCCACCAACTTTTTTTTGTGCCTTCGTGTCTCAGTGGCAAAACCTCAGCGAATGAAGCCCGTTTCAGAAATTCCTTAGCATAAAGCTTAAGATTTTGTGGATGTAATTTTCACCGCTCTTTAAGCCTTAAACATTAAGCCTTAAGCGTTAGTAATATTCCGCGTTACTCCGCGTCTAATCTCATGCCCTAAGCCGCATGCGTCATGCTTCATGCGAAAAATGCTTATGAAATGGTTCAACCAAAATATTTTTACCCGCAACATGAAATGAATCCTGTTGATCAGCGGTAATGATTCTGGCTGTTTTAATGCCGAAAAATTCCATGGCCTCAAGAAGTCCGTTCACTTCCCGGTCTGTATTATCTTCATCCAGTTGCCAGCAAACCTGATAAAGTGAGGTGATTTTACCTTTTTCTGCAATGGCAAAATCACATTCTTTTCCTTCATTGAAATAGAAAATCTCTTTGTGCTTTCTTCGTAACTCAATAAATACCAGGTTTTCCAGCAAGCGGCCATAATCATCACTGAATGAAACCGAGTTGGCCCGGATAAATCCATTATCAATGCAATAGACCTTCCTTGGATTAACAATCTGTACCTTGTTTGAATAACTGAACTTCGGTACAAAGAAAAATAAATAGGCGTCGGCAAAATACGACAGATACTCCATGATGGTAGATGCCGACTTTATTCCGAATGTCTTTCGCAGACTGTTTCCGCTCGCTGGCTTTCCTGCATTGGTAACCAGCCACACCGCCAGCTGACGCAATACCGTGCTGTTTTTTATATTATAACGGATGGCTATATCACGGGCAATAATATCATTAAATGTCTGCATAAGTACATCGGGCAGATTGGTTTTAATATATTCGGGAAAGCCGCCCCCTTCCAAATATTTCATCATGGACGACTTACCTGCTTTCCGTTTGGTGAAAGCAAGAAATTCCGTGTACGAAAACGGAAACAACTCTTTCGATATATGCCTTCCGGTGAGTTTGCTCCCTAACTCAGTACTGAGCATGGTGGCATTTGATCCGGTAATGAAAATCCTGTATCCTTCATCCAATCTGAAACGGGCAAATTTCTCCCATTGATCGACCAGTTGAACTTCATCGAAGTAATAGGCCTTTACTTTCTTTTCTTTGCCGATATCATGCAACCGGTTCATATCGCTTATGTCGAAGCCGGCCAGGCGCGGATCTTCAAAGTTCAGATAAATGCTTTCCGTTTTTTGGGATTCGTGAATCTGCTGCAAAACGGTGCTTTTCCCACAGCGCCTTATACCGCAGAGTATAAAGGCGTGACTGCTTAATCGCTCATAACCGCTTACCTTTCTCAATAATCCGGTATTGATTGAAGCCAGCCGTTCCTTTTGTGACTTTATTACCTGTTCTATTACGAGTCTGGATATCATGGAATGAATAGTTTTCGTTTACAAAGATAACTATTTTTCGTTATAAACGCAAACTAATGTTTGTTATTAACAAACACTTTGTCATTATATGATTTCTGAAGCACGTTTCATTGGCGTACTGAGTTCCCGGTCACCGATTGCGTTTCAGCTTCTGATACCGTGCCGGGATCTCCTGGAAAACCTTCGAAGACGCAGCATCTTCTTCGTCCACAGATTATTCGTTCATTAAATTATTTTCCAGCGGTACTCATGAGCTCGCGCTACGCGCTCGGTTAACGCAGATGTTCACAGATTAAAATCGTAAAATTCCCTCAGCAGCCTATTCAATTGACGCAAATTCGAATCACCCTTCACCTGCGGTGAAGACTGATTCAGTTGTATCGCGCAGAGCTCGCAAAGTCGCAGAGAGATTGGCCACAAGGGCGCCAAGACATCATGATATAAGATATTAGAGTTTTGATTTGAGATTTGAGAGCTGATGTTGGATTTGAAGGTCCTTTCTACTTTATGAACATTCTACTTTATGAACTACTGAGTTCCCGGCCGGAGCTTTCGAATCATCCCGCCGAAGCGGGACAAGTTCCCAAGAAACAAGGAATTCTGAAGTAAGAAGTAAGTTTTGAAGTGAATTTTACTTCATCTCGCGATAGCTATCGCGACTCACTTCCTTGTTCAGCGTTCAGAGTTCATGGGAGCCGGGGTCTCCCCGAAAACCTTCGCCGCTGCGCCTCTTTTCTTCCGCGAATGACACGAATCTCCACGAATGGATTAAGACCACAAGTACTGCATATTGACGCAAATGCAAAACAAGCTTCATCTGTGATGAAGCCCGTTTTAGATTGTACAATAAAAATCTTCCGTGCCTTCGTGGCTCAGTGGCGAAATTCCAAACTTCGCCTTTAAACTTTCTACTTTATAAACTTTTCACTTTTCTGGTGCGAAGCACATCGTAAATAAAAGTTGGCCCCGACACAAAGGTCCTTCACGCTCAATAAAGCAGGCCAAACATCCACAACGGAATAACGTTGCTGTGGCCGGATTCCAGATGATCAGCGGCGACGTAGGCATGAGGAATTCCGCGAATTTGCCGGTCATTCTTCGATCGGCCACCAATCTCAAAAACATAACGGCCGTCCACCAGAAAATCGCCTTCAGCAGTATATTCCACGCGATGTGCATACTCAAGCTGGTTCATAAAATAGGTTTCGCGCAGACTGCCGGTATTCACTTCTTCGGGTGCAAAAGCATACATGAAATTCGTGTTTTCAAGAAAAATTTTGTCGGGCTTCTGCAGGCGACTGATTCCTTTTGAATCACGATAAAGGTTTCGGGTCAGGTGGGCTTCTCTGAGGAAGAAAAGATAGGTTGAAAGGGTATTCCGGTTAATGCCGATCTTTTCGCTCAGTTTGCTCACATTGGGTATAAAAGGTGCTGTCTCAGAAATGACCTGCAGCAGTTGTTTGATTTTTGACACATACTGAATCTCCACCTTCCTGAGCAGGGGAAGTTCAATTTCCAGGATCATATTGGCCACCTCACCGATGCGTTGAAAATACAGATCGGCGCCTTCAGTGAAAAAGGGGTAGTACCCTTGTTTGAGATACACCGGAAAATGTTTCAGTGGCCGGATGACTTTATTGATTTCGCGGGCTATTTCCACATGTCCTTTCAAAAGGTCATGCAGCGATACTATCGGAAAATTGTGATCCAGAGTCATATTGAGGTACTCCCTGAACGAAAGACCCTGCATAGAATAAACCACTGCGCGCCGGCTAAGGTCGGCCCGGGCATTCAGAATTTCAAGCAGGGATGAACCTGTAAAAACGATCTTCAGTTTTGGAAAATCATCATACAGATTTTTCAGGACGATGGACCAGTCGGGGTACTTATGCACTTCATCCAGGCACAGATATCGACCGCCTTTCTTCTCGAAATCGTCGGCCAGATCCAGCAGCGAATGACTGGCAAACCACAGGTTGTCGAGGCTGGCATACAAAACTTCATCAGGATCCTTGCGTATGCTGTTTAAATGCTGCAGCAGCAAGGTGGTTTTCCCCACTCCCCTGGCACCCCGTATCCCAATCAAACGGGCATTCCAGTTAATGGAATCCATGAGCCCACGGTTAAAGTCGGTGGACACATTGTTGATTCTGCGTTCCGATCGCTCGTATAGTTCGTTCATAATTGCTTAATAGAATAAGCAAATATAGTCTTTTTTTGCTTAATGTGGTAATAAAAAGTGTTTTTTTGAAAGGCGGGAATCTAAAATCAACACGTATTTTTCTTTTATCCGCTTTTATCATAGATTTATTCAGATGTTTCAGCGTTCTTCCGCGTCTAATGTCGTGCCTTAGTGTCTTATATGTTTGTATTTTGAAACAGAAAAAGCAAAATATCAATAAATTTGACTTTGAGGGGGCTTGTGTAAAAGCACTGTGATGCTGTCACTGAGAGACCCCCAAATGTCAAATCCAATACGTGGTATATCTTGATTTCCAAAAATCGCATTTGATAAGAAAGTATCATGATTTGACAATTTTAAAACTAAAAACAACCGTCAATGAAACAGAAAAGTATTTTTATGGGAATTGATGTCAGTTAAGGATATGCGGATTTCTGCATCCTGTCATCGACCAGAGAACCTTTGGAACCTGATTTTCAGCTCGATGATCAAAGAGATGGGCATCAACTTCTTAAGGAAAAAGTTACTTCATTGCTTTCTCGTTCAGAAGACGTTTTTGTAGGGGTTGAAAACACGGGAGGATATGAACGCAATTGGATTAACGCGCTTCATGCAATCAGAAAAACAAATTCAAAACTGCATGTGTTCAAGTTTAATCCCAGAGCAGTAAAATATCAGATACAAAGTCTGATGAAGACTGTTGTTGATGATGGCGTTAGTGCATATGGCATTGCAATTTACATGATTAACAACCATAATCTGAGAGAAAATGACTGGGAAAAAAGTACCAATCAGAGCGAATATGAAAGAGAAATGCAGCTTTTGTACAGCATGATTCAAGCTCTGATTAAGCAAAGAACAGCCAAACTCAATCAGCTTGAAAAGCTTTTGTATGGCGCTTTTCCTGAGATATTAAAGTACGTTAAAGACTCGGTGCCAGCATGGGTTTTGAGACTAATCGAAAAGTATCCGGATGCAAAAGCTGTCGCAAAAGCAAAAATTGAAGGGCTGACAAAGATCAAGGGCATCAGCGAGAAAAAGGCGACTGTCCTTAAACAACTGGCAGTAAACAGCGTAGCATCATTACAGGGTGACATCACCCGAAAAATTATCTCACAGTACAGCCAGGATATAATGTATCTGAACAATGAAATAGATACATACAAAGCAATGCTGGTCTCTGTTTATAAGGACACTCCGGAATTGAAAGTGATCAATACCGTGAAAGGCATCGCTGATTGGACTGCCACATCGTTTTTGATTGAAATCGGAGATTACAAAAGATTTGGATCTACAGATCAGCTTGCATCTTTTTATGGTGTAAATCCATCTTTCAAACAAAGTGGTGATGGCCTTTACAAAGTAAAAATGAGTAAACAGGGAAGTGCAAAAATGAGGGCGGTTTTGTACCTTATTGCGCATAATCTTGTTATACATAATCAGTACTTCCGCGATATATATGCCAAGCACAAAGCCAAGGGTAAAAAGCACAATGCCGTAATGGGCATACTTATGCATAAGGTACTTCGGGTTTTGTGGGGAATGCTGATGACCAACACTCCATTTACTGAAAAAATCGATCTTATAAACCGGCAGAAATCAGTTGATAGTCAGGCAAACAATCACCCCATCAGTGAACGTGCCCGCAGATACCAGCCCCTTAATCTTGACGCTCCAATATCCAGGTCAAACTCTAAAAAAAGAAAGGCTATTCTCACGCCTCAATCATCAACAAAGGATGAATCATGCGAGGTCTTGGAGAATAACCCAGTGCAAACTTAAAAAAAGTTTGCGAATTTTTTGGAAATTAACGGTATATCTCAGTGGCAAAATTCCAAACGTCTGTTTTTTGTCCACAGATTAGCGCAGATTTACACAGATTAAAACCGTGAAATTTCCTCAGCAGGTCCTCCGATTTGCGCAGATACGAAACGGGCTTCATCTGTGATGAAGCCCGTTTTAGATTGTACAATAAAAATCTTCCGTGCCTTCGTGGCTCAGTGGCGAAATTCCAAACTTCGCCTTTATAAACTTTCTACTTTATGGACTTTCCACTTGCTTTGGTGCGTAGCACATCGTAAATAAAAGTTGGCCCCGACACAAAAGTCCTTCTCCACAATCTTCGCGGCTCCATCAGCAACCGGCTAAACCACTCAAGCCCAATGCTGATCATCCATTCGGGCGGGCGCTTGGTGGTGCCGGCATAGAAAAAACGGCGCCCAAAATAATCTTCCGGAGGCCGTCTTTTGGAGAGATATTAAAAATCTATTATCTTATAATTCTTACCACCGGAACCCGCTCCCAATCAATGTTTTCAAGGAATGTAAAATTATGGTATCTAGAAAATATTGCAATCTTTAAGCTTTAAAACATTATGAGCTAAACGTAATCCAAATTAAAACAATTCAGCATATTTATTCGAAATGTTTTTCCATGTATATCGTCTATGCGCAATCGATGACATTTCACTCGATAACTTTTCTGTTTGCTCTTTATCCAGTTTTGAAATAATTCCGAACAAATCAGTTTCATCTTTGAAGTATAATGCCTTCTCTTCTGTTGTGAAATGATTGGTTGTTACATCAAAAGCTATAATTGGCAAACCTAAACACATGGCTTCAACCAACGATGGAGCTGTTCCGCAAAAAGAGTGACTATGTATGTATAAATCAGCATTACTTCTGATTGCATCAAGTTCTTTTTGGTCATAAACCGCATCCTGCAAAAACAGATTTGGAAAATGTGAATATTTGTTTTTCAACGCTCTACCATATTCAAATTTGTTGTAGTTTGAAACAAGAACCAGATTTCTTTCTGGCACTTTACTATACGCTTCTAAAAGTAGATGCAAATTATTGTCAGCCTGCGCGCGCGAAACACTTACATCATAGTCATTGGCAAGAAACGGATATTTATTTAATAGTTGCTTGTCAATCTGAATTTTTTCAGTGTGATCTCCACCATATTCAATGAGGGTGCTATTTTTTTTATAAACGTCCTTTATATAATTACAAAAATGCTGGTTGTCTGCAACAATTGAAGTGGCATTTCGAATAGCAATTTTCTCCGATAACTTCAAATGCCAGCTTCCAATCTTACCCCATTTATTTCTTTTCCACTCCAATCCTCCAAAATTTATAACTGTGTTCGTTTTCTTAAAGAGCCTGAAAAAAGGAAGTATCATGCATCCACCGGTTCCAAGAATTAAGAGTGAATCATATTTGAACCAACTCAAAGCAATTGATACTATGTCGTAAATTATACTTTGAGCTCCATTAGCTTTAAATGGCAAATAGCGGAGTTTGCTGCCATTATATTCTTTTATTCTCTTTTCCTTGGGAGCTTTTTGACAAAAAACAGTAATGTCAAAGTCTTTGCTTTTTTCAATAGTCAAATAATTTACCAGCGTTTCAAATCCACCATAATTGGCTGGTAAGCCAACACTTCCAATTATAGCAACCGTTTTCTTTCTTCTGCTATTCATCAATCAATATATCCCTGATAATAATTCTCAACATATTCTTTCAACGAAACTTTCCAATCGCGCATATGATTTACGCCTCTCAGATCGAGCTTCTTTGTGAGCAAGCGCTCTGAATCAGGCCTTGCAGCAAAGTATTCTCGTTTGAAATATTCTGAAGTAACTACATCTATCTTTACAGAATCTTCAATTTTTAGAATTTTCAAAAGTTCCTGTGCCACTTCAAGGCGGCTGGTTTGACCACCGCACACACAATTATACAATCCCCAAAATTCCTTTTCAATCAATTCTTTAACGGTTCTAGCAAAATCGTGGGTATATGTTGGTGTCCCATCTTTATCATTCACAATATGAAGTTCTCTTTTCCCTTCCTTCAGCTGCTTCATTATTTTCTGAATGAATTTTTTGTCTTTTTTTGGACCTGAGCCCATCATCCAGCCAGCTCTGCAGATAACATAGCGTCTTGCATTTTCAACTACAAACCGCTCTCCCATATATTTAGAACGAGCATACACCCCCAGTGGATTTGGCGTATCCCAATCATCGTAAAGCTCCTTATGACCATCGAATATTCCGGCAGTTGAAATATACAACAAGGGTATATCGAGTTTGTTGGCTAAATATACAGCATTTTCAACCGAAGTAGTATTAGTCTTGTATGTGTCGGCTACATTTTCTTCGCAAAATTCTAGATCGGTGTATGCACCCAAATGAAACAAATAATCGGGGTTGAATTCCTTGACATCTTTTTTGTATGCATCATAGTCTCTGAAATCGAGAAATGAGAGCCAATCTTCATTCACATCCTTATCCGTGCATTTAATGTCATAATCATTTCTGAAGCAATGATAAAAAGCTTCACCAAGCATACCGCCGCAACCGGCAATGTAGATTTTCTTTTTCATCTTTGTTATTAGATTTGTTTTCTGTATTTAATCACTTTTGCAGGCACACCTCCAACAATAGAATATGGAGGTACGTCCTTTGTAACTATACTGCCTGCCGCAATGATACTGTTCTTCCCAACCGTTACTCCATCAAGAATAGTAGCTTTGGTTCCTACCCAAACGCCATCTTCAATTGTAACACCTTTCCTTGTTTCACCCTGGACAGAAACAGGCAAATCAGGATTCTCGAAAATGTGATTCTCGGAAAACACTGAAACATTGGGGCCAAAAATTACATTGTCGCCTATAACAACTTTTCCTCTGACCTGAATAAAGCAATTTTGTGCAATACCAACATTATTTCCAATAATCAATTCTACACCTAAATTTCTGATTACTCCTGTACAATCAATAATAGTGTATTTATGAATGGAAACATTATTTCCAATGGTTACACCGCCTCTAGATAATGCATTTATTTCTACGTAATCGCCAATAATAATCGATTTCCCTAATCTGATTCTTGACTTTGATCTAATTTTGACTTTCTTTCCTTTGAAAATAACACCTTTTGATTCTTTCAGAAAAGGTCTTAACAGGCTTCCTCTAATAGCTTGACAAAATCGGATTTTTAATTCAATAATTATATCTGAATTATTTAGTGCCGGATCAATTTGATAACCAACACGCCCCATTTTTTGAATTATTCGGGTTATTAGTTTTTTAATCATGTAATGCGGATTTATAAATATTCATCAACGCTTTATAATGAGCATCCTCTGAGAAATTCTCAGTTGCAAAATCAAACACGGTCTTTGATATTTGATTATATTCTACATTTGACATTTTCATTGCCTTATCAATGGCAGTCATCATTGAACTCTCATTTTTTGGTTCAAATAAAATACCTCGGCCATGCTCAAGCAACTCAGGTATTCCGCCAATATTTGAACCAATGACAGGCTTCCCGAATGAAAACGATTCAACAACCGTTAATGGATTGTTTTCATACCATTCAGAAGGTACAATTACAAATGAAGAATTACGAATTAAATTCCAAAGTTCTTCTCCTCTTTTGTATCCTATAATCTCTAGGTATTCATCACTCTGGTTTATTAAATCATCCATTAATGGCCCTGTACCAGCAATTATCAACTTACATTTAAGTCTTTTCGAACATTTTATTAAAAGTTCTATTCCTTTTTCGCGAGATAGTCTTCCATAAAAGAATAAGTAATTACCTTTAACAACAGACATTGAAAAAACTCCGGGCTTGAAATTGTACAAAACATTTGCATTTAATGCGTAATTGCTATTAAACTCAGCATGCTTGTTTCTGGAAAAATTACTTACAAAGATTAACTGGTCAATTAATTTCGAGGGATTTTTACAATACTTTCTGTAATAGGCATCCAAAGTCAGCATCATACTATGTGAAAAACGACCTTCTAATGAGCAGCGGTGAAAAGCACATCTTAAATACAAACCATCTTTACACAACTCGCATACATTGTTTTTTCGATCCAAAAATGTATAAGCCGGGCATATAAGCCGATAATCATGAACCGTGTGAACTGTTGGCACATTGCATTTTTTTAATGTACTAATTATTGATGTTGTAAGGCCGCCCAAAAACAAATGTATATGTGCGATATCAGGCTTTTCGTCTTTTATTAGTGCACTCAGATTCCGACTCGCTTTTCTATTATAAATAAAAGACTTAATTGACAACATCTTTTTGAACAATGAACCAGTCCTATAATCAGTACTTTCGGGAAAATAATGTGAATATTCGCTCTCTTCATTTTTATCAACTCTTAATGCAAAATCAACTACTTGATGCCCATGTTTTCTTAGCAGTTCGGCAGTATTAAAATACACAACATCGGCACCGCCGCGACGGTTATGATAGTTGTTGGTTAGGAGGATTTTCATTTTTGACATACGAATTTTACAGCGTTCTCAATACCATCCACCATGTTTGGCACATCAATGACTTTTGATGTTTCAAATGCTCCTGCACACAATTTTCCATATAGATCAGACTGCGTAAAAATAATCTTCAATTTTTCCGTTAATGCAGCAATGTCATTTATATTAATAACATATCCATTTAAATCATCAGTAACATAATCATAAATAGAGTCTGTGTCAGGAGACACAGACTCCCTAGTTCCAATAAAGGGTTTTTTGCAGGCATAGGCATGATTAATTGACAACCCGCCCTGACCAGGCAGAACAACTACATCTGATACTAAAATATAGAGCACTGCGTCTGCAATATGCTTTCCGGCGAAGATTGTACATTCTAACTCATCGGCTGTCATATGACTTTTTATCCATTGAATATCAAAGCCATCTCCAACAATTAATGTCTTTGCCTTTATACCAGCCTTATTAATATTCGCAATGGCTGAAATTAAATTATTAATTCTCTTACGTTTTTCGATACCACCAATAAATAAGGCAACTTTACAATCTGAGAGTTCTAATTCAGCCTTCTTTTTGTCAATGCTCCCGCTGAACTTTTCAATTGCAGCGAATATCTCTTTAGTATCTAATGCATTCTGTGCTCTGAATATCTTTTCTTTGGGGATATTTAAATATTCCATCAGATATTTATCAGCAAATGAATTATATGTTATATACGCATCTGCCTTCTTAGTCATACGATTAACAATCGGATCCATGAATTTTCTATTTGCAGTTCTTTCGTTTTCAGGAACCGCACCTGCTTCGTACCAAATGAATTTTCTTTTAAAAAGTTTGCAATAAGGAAATATAATTAAATCATTAAAAATATTTGTAGTGGGTTCTACGATTATCACATCAAAATTCCCAAAAAGCAGCCTGAAAATAAGAAAGGGATGAAAAACTATTAGTTGCTTATTATATCTGTTTAAAAACGAAAGAAAAATAGTAAACAATTTCACATGTTTAAACCCATCAATTTTCTCAGCATTTGCCGAAGCTCCTGACTTAAACCCCTTCCCGTAAAACACAGTAAGATCTATGTCCTTTCGTTCAGAAAGCTCAGTAAAAACTGGTACTCGATAATGCGGAATTATCCTTTGACTAATTGCAACCTTGATTTTTTTCATATATGTCAATAAAAAGTTTTTCGTAGTTTGATACCATAGCTTCCATGCTGAAATTTTCTACGGCATATTTATATCCATTTTCAATGATATTGTACCCTTCTTCAGTATTATAAACACTACGTGTTATTTCGATAACCAAACACAAGTCATCGTCAGTGCCATCATATTCATAACCGTTAATTCCATTAATAATAAATCCATCCGAGTTTGCATGCTTTGAAATAATACAAAAACACTTGCTGAGCATTGCTTCAAACAGCACATTTGGACAGCCTTCATAAAAAGAGGATAGAATAAATATATCCATACCCTTGTAATAGTCCTCTATGTTCTGAACTTTATCAATTAGTTCAACACAATTTTTTAATCCATTAGAATCAACATAACTTACTAGTTTTTCTGTTTCATCACTGAAAGAACCAATAATTTGTAATTTATAGGAATCTTTCTTTTGACCTGAAAAAACCCTCAACAATTGAATCTGATTTTTCTGTGTTGTCATGCGCCCTACATTTCCATATATTAGTTTTTCATCTGGCTTTCTCTTTTCACTTACATAATATCTATTTTTATCATACCCATTGTAAATGAACTGAATACGCGATTGATTTATATTCTTTTTTAAAATTGCTTTAAAATCATTAGCCGCTGATTTGCTATTTGCTACAATATAAGAACGTTTAATAAAATATTTCTCAATAAATATATGCTTTGGCGTATAAATAGAAAATGAGTTTCTGATTGTTGAAACGACTTTATTTTTATAATTTCTTCTTGAAGCAGCCAACCTTACCAAGAGACCATTCATAAATAAAGAAGTAAAAACAATATCAAAAACATTTTTAGATAAATAATTTCTTATAAAAAATATTGCCTCAAGAATTTTAAGCAATTTGTTTTCATGTTTGAGTATTTTCTTTGTAAAAATAATATTTTCAACACTTTCAATCTCATCATAAAAAACACCTTTATTAACTGCATATAAGCAAACGCTTACATTAAATCTTGACTTATCTATGTTTCTAATCAACTCCAAGAATTGGCGTTCAGCGCCACCCTGGCCGAGATTACTAATAATAAATGCTATTTTAATCTTGCTCATAAATAGTTTTTATAACCTTTGCTGGAACACCAGCAACCATAACATTTGAAGGAATATCCTTTGTTACGACCGCTCCAGCTCCAATAATGCAATTCTCATTAATTGTTACTCCAGGCAAAATAACAGCTCCTGCTCCAATCCATACATTGCTAAATATTTCGACTTTTTCAAATGTATGCCCTTGAATTCTAAAAGGAATATTAGGGTTTGAAAAATTGTGATTTGCTGTATGGATTATGACGTTGGGGCCTAATATAATATCATTGTGCAGAACTAATCCGCCGCCACCACTAATCCAACAACCCCTATTGAATGAACAATTATCGCCAATAACAATGTTCTTTGTAGCTTCGAAATGACAATGAACATTAACACCTAAACCTTTTCCCACCTTTCTGAAGCAAGCCTTGTAAAAAAGGCGTCTTAACCGATTCCCTAAATAAAAATCAGGAAATAGATTAAGGAAATTTTCGCAGTAATTGTAGATTACCAGTTTAATTTGAAACATCATATTTAAACGATTTTACTTTTATGACTTTTTCACCAGATGCAAATATGCCTATCAGAAAAATGAATGTCAGCATCTGCTTGCAATTTCTATTAACTTTATGAACCTTTCATAAAGTTCAAAATACTTGCACCATGATTTGCGAAATTAAAAGGGCCACTAGCTAGTTCAAATGCCTGTAATCTCATTTTATTTGAAATTTCTTTGTTATCGGCTACAAATTTCATAGCTTCACTTAGCTCGAGAGGATCGTCACTATTCAATAAAACTGCATTTTGCTTGTTCGTAAAAAAGTTCGGAATTTCTCCCCAGCGACTTGTTATGATCACACCTTTTGAAGCACAGTATTCTCCAATTTTATGAGGAAACCGTGCTTTATCTCGCTGATCAAAATTTAAGGGAATTAATAATGCTGTTGCCCGAGTATAATAGCCCCATAACTGGGTTTTGGGCAATGCAGATTTCAACACTACCCTATCGGAAAATCTTGAACTTTTTATCAAATGGACAGCATTTTCCATACTTCTCTTCCCACCATTTAAAACCAGAAGTAATTTAATGTTCCCTTTTGTTCCCTCAAAACCTCTTATAATTTGAATGATCGTTTTTTCATAATCAGACGAGCCGCAAAACATAAAATAATCTTCGTTAATTGGATCGACATCAATCGCATTCATTGCATCTTCAGGGTTTACCAAAACAGGGATATTAAAAACTGGTAAACTGGGATTTTTACTAATTACCTGTCTTCTGAGTTCTTCACTTATAGGGAATACTCCGTCAATTTTCGACCATGTCAATGATTCGAAGGCGTCAATTCGCTTTAAAAGTTTGCCATCTGCTTCAGGATGCATACTTCTGTAATCCTCAACGTGGGTAAGGAATATTTTCTTTTTTCGCAAATGTATAATAAACGAATAACATTTAACTTCCATATAATTTCGAGAATTAACAATAGCACAATCATATCTTGCAAAAAGAAGGTATAGCTTTTCTACAATTCCGCCAATGCTCCACAGTATCCTATTTACTATTTTGTTTTTATGTCTCCTCGATAAGAAGCTTGTATAGATATAATTAATATCATGAACAGTTCCCTTATATGGCAGGTCGCTATCGTAATTAAAGCTTTTCTTGCATACAAAGGTGACTTCACATCCTTGTTCTTGCAAGGATCGTCCAATGAGGGTTTGCTTTTCAACTTCCGCCATGCCGAAAGGGAAGCTGCTGGTACCTAAAAATAAAATATGCATTTAATTAATTTCGAGGGTCTTTATTACTCTAGCTGGAATGCCACCGGCAAGTGAATTTCGTGGAATTTTTCCTGAAACAACACTGTTAGCAGCAATTACAGAATTTTCACCAATTTCAGAACCCTTCAGTATTGTAACGTTCATTCCAAGCCAAACATTGTCTTCAATAATTACTGGAGCCTTCTTTGCAAATTTCGAAGCTCTCTCATTTGGATATATTCCGTGCCAATCTGTATCAGTAATTGAAGTATTGGCTCCACACATAACATTATTACCGATTACAATTTTTTCAGCCGCTGAAATCATAGTGCCACTAAAACCGCATCCTGAGCCAATTTGTATTTTAGCATTCCTGGTCAAGGTTTCAATTGTACAAGGTCTCATAATACCAGCTTGAAAATTCATCCTGATTCGGGATCGGAATCTACAATCTTCGCCAATTGATATAGAAGACCCATTGCATTTATAGAGCATTGGCTTTCCATGAAAAACTGAGTGCTTGCCTAAATCAACACCAATCAATGTGCATTTTAATCGAATGAATTTTGTATTAATGGTGGATGAAACTGCATTCCAAATAAAATACATTTTATTAAAAATTCTATTCATGCTGTGTATTTTGTTCTAAAATTGTTTGGTAAGCACTTCCAACCATTGCTATAGATTTTTCGATATCATGTCTTCTATGACTAACTTCATATGCCTTTTGACCCAGACTAACAGCAAACTCATCATCAGAAAAAACAATTTCTATTTTTTTTGCTAAATCCGCATTGTTATTATTAAAATAGTTCAAAGCGCTATTATCATCGACATAGGATGCAACACCTCCAGTAATATGAGCAACACATGGCAGACCTATCATTTGAGCTTCTGCCAGCGTGTTTGGACTATTTTCAATTAGTGATGTCAAGCAGAAAACATGAGATTTTTTAAGCCATCTAATTGTTTCATAATCTGACAAGTATCCTAATAATTTCACCTTCGATGATAAATTATTTCTGCGTGCAAATTTCATCAAATATTGACCATAATAACCTTTTTCATCAATTCCGCCAACTCTAAGTTCAATATCAGGATACTTGCTATTTAATAAAATCAAAGCTCTAATTGCAGTTTCGGCACTTTTCGCAGGACCCCTAATGTTCAATAATAAAATACTATTTCTGTCTGCCTTATTAAGTTCCCATTTGTCATGATAAAAAGGTTCTCTTAAAATTCTGGGCTCAGGAAAATACCGAGCTTTCGAATTAAATTTCATCAGTGTACTCTTATCAAAGTCGGTTCTTCCAAAAAAATACTTATTGATTTTCAATATTCTCCTTTCACGTAACCCACTACGAAACATGTTAATCACGTATTTGGTTTGGAAATATAAATCCTTCATTTTGTAATAAAACGATTCATCAGACTTTAAGACTATGTGATATGCTTTAAAAATTCGTTTAATAACGACCTTTGAGATTTGACTAGTTAATCCTTGAAGGGAAATAATAATTGGGACATTGATAATCTCTCCCTCCTCGCACAACAAACCAGAACGCCTTTCACTACCATGTATGTGAATTAGATCAGGCTTGATATTAAAAATAATTTTTTTAATTTGGTATAAAAATTCTTTTTCAGTAGAATTATAAATGCTAAGGTTACTGTGTATTATATAAAAAGTTATTCCTTCCTCGACAAACGAAAAGTTCTCAATTGGATATGGTGAAATTATATAGAATTCATACGCTTTACTTTTTAACAGCCCGGTTAAAAGATTGTCCATCCAGGTTCCAGTGCCAAAAAGGCCAAGATTAAGTTTTTGCTTAACTGCAGCAAGAGGAGTGTTTGTAATCCAAACAATTTTATACATGCTTTAACGCTGTTTTAATCTGATCATTAGTAAGATTTCTAATTGATTTCGATAGGCAAAAACCCGCAAGAAGCCATAATAGCATGAAATACGGGTCTGCAGCTGGGACTCTTGCCCAAAACATGACAAGCATGTGAACAATAATTGCAAAAGCAAATATTTTAGTCAAAGTATTTTTAGTCCTCCAGAGACCATATGATACCGCTTTAATAATAATTATTAAATAAGTTATTAATAGCAAAACACCTCCTTTTAAAATGATTTGCAAATAGCCAATTTCAATTATATCTCTTCCTCCAAAATTTTGATCATAGTATGGTGAAAATGTGGGAGTCGCATACATGCCAACTAATCCTCGTCCAGTAAGCAAATCACTTTTAATATCCTCGTAAAAATCCAGTGGTAGAGTCCCTCTTGAATCTTCGAACAACAATTCAGAAATTGACTTATCATTAATTTTAATTTTTTGCGGTAAAATTCTTTCAGAAAATTCAATCACGTCCTCAGGTTGTAATACAACAAAAAATAAAACAAGAGCACTGAAAACGTACAAAAATACTTTCCATTTTTTATGCTTTCGATGTGTGAATATCAATAAACCAGAAAACATAATTAATGCAAATAGTAAATCTTCTCTTTTATTACTTGAAAATGCTAAAAGAAAAAATATTATAACACCCAAAATAATTAAATTTCGTTTGCTTCTCAACCCATAAACCACAAAGATAATTAGTAATAAGCATGACCCAAATAGCATTGCTGACGAAAATCTTCTTATACTAATTGGTGTAAAATATTGCATGCATAAAAACACTATACCTACAACCAGCCCAAAAATTGATATTCTCTTCACCACCTTAATAAATGCATAAAGCTCTTTACTGCTTCTTGAATACAAAATAAAAGCTGGGAAAAGCCAAGTTGCGAATCCATAGATGTTCCATAAAACAAAATTATTAATAGTACCCCCGAACATGAAAAACTGAAAATAAACGCAGTATGCGGTAATAAAAAAGCAAACAATTAGTAAATAACTGTTGCTATTGATGGATTTAATAGAACTAAAGATTTTAATCAGGAGAATAAAAATAATTATTGGGGAGATTATATAGGTTGCATATTTAAAAATCCCACCAAACAGCAAATACAATTCGAATATAACACAGTTGATCGGCACAAGCCAAAGCAACAATTTTAAACTGAATTGCGTTAAACTATTTTTTCGAGAAGAAAGCATTAAATTTTATCTTTTCGTAATTACTATTAGCAGGTACGGCAATATACTGTAAGAAAAATAAAGTACAATAAAGTGCTATAGCTACTAATTTATTAAAAATATTATCAACTACTAACGAATTTAAGACATAACACACTATGCCTGATGACAAACAAAACAAGAATGGGAATAAACTAGTGAGGACAAACTTATTTATTTGAAGAGTGTACTTTTTCATCAATAAAATAATAATAAATACATTTACAAATTCGCTAATAACCAGGCCTAATGCACACCCCCAAAGGCCCCAAAATAGAGTGCCGCTAATAATTAATGAGAGTTTGATCACGTTTTTTGCAACGCCAATTTTATTATATGATAATGAATCTCCTTTTGCAAGAGGTATTTGATCACTTATTGTATTAAACGGCAGAAACAGAAAACTTACTGAAATTATTCTCAAAAGAGGAACAACGTCATCCCACCCAGGTCCAAGATATAATGAAATTATTACATCCGCAAACCAAAATAAAACACCTCCTATCAAACAATTTATAAAAACAATTAATGCATAGCTCTCAAATATCTTTTTAAAAAACACTAAATCATTATCTTGATTTTTAGCTAAAATTGGGAAGGAAACAGTGAAAATCGTACCTCTTAATTGTGTATTTAAAATATTTGTCAAAGAAATGGCTCTGGAATAAAACCCAGTTGCTGTTATGCCTGCGAATCTACCAAGCAGTGATAAATCCGCGTTTTTAGTAATCCTGTTTAAGACATTCATTATATTAACTGAAATGCCAAATTTCATGGATCCTTTAATCTCATCATCAATTTTGAATTTTCTAATTTTATATTTTGATAGAATAAAATATCCAAATAACAACAAAATGCTATCGGCTAGCTGCATATATATTAATGACCAATATTTATAACCGTTTATAGCAAGCATTACACCAACGAATGAAGAAACAATGGTGGTCGATATTTCTAATAATGTAATTCTTTTAAACTTAAGTTCTCTCTTTAATTTCACAAGTGCTTGTGAATAAAGAGAAATGATAAGATAATTTATAGCGAGCGCATATACAATATTAACCGCTTCAAAATTATTAAGATAATTACCAATAAATGGTGCAATGAGTGATAAAATAATTACTAAAAGTGAACCGATTACAACATTAAACCAGAAAAATGCACTTTCTGAATTCGAAGACAGTGTCCTTTTCTGGAGTGCAGCTGTTGTCATTCCAAAATCACCAAGAATTGTTGAAAGGCCTATAATTCCTTGAACAGCTGCAACTATCCCATAATCCTCAGGAAGAACGAAGCGAGCAATAATACCAACTCTTACGATCTGTATTAAGTATTTACCCATGCTTCCTATCAACGGCAAAATACTTTTTTTGATAATACTATCTGACATGATTTAATTATGTACTACGTTCAACTATTATAAAACAATACTTTTTGAAATCTAGTCGTGCTGAATAAGTATGCTTGATTCAAAAAGTTGTTTTATTTTTATACCAATCAACAAAATTGAAAATTCCATTTGAAATAATAGTATTTGCTTGAAAGTCAAAATCAGTTTTCAATTTTGAAATATCAGCCCATGTCATATCTACATCCCCATCTTGCATAGGCAAAAATTCTTTTTTTGCTTCTTTGCCGAGTGCAGCTTCAATTTGGTGAATAAAATCAAGCAGCTTCTCGGGCTTTCCATTGCCTATATTGTAAATGTCATACAGTTTTTCTTTATTCAATCGGCCTTTATCAACTATAGTAACAATGCCGTTTACGATGTCATCGATATAAGTGAAATCGCGGGAGAGTTCGCCATTGTTGAACACCTTTATGGGTCGGTCATTCATAATAGCATCAGTAAAAAGAAACAAAGCCATATCAGGCCGCGCCCATGGACCATACACTGTGAAAAAGCGCAAGCCAATGCACGGAATTTTATATAAGTGGCTGTAAGTTGCTGCCATGAGCTCGTTGCATTTTTTTGTGCAAGCATACAAACTTACCGGGTGATCTACATTATCATCTTCGCTGAACGGAACCTTTTTGTTGTTACCATACACACTGGAACTGCTTGCATAAATAAGCTGTTCAACCGGGTAATGACGGCATGCCTCCAGTACATTATGAAAGCCATTCACATTGCTCTGAATATAAATATCAGGCGCTTCCATACTGTAACGCACACCTGCCTGAGCAGCCAAATGAATTACATAATCGAACTTTTCCATTTTAAAAAGTTCCATCATAAAACCCTTGTCCTCAATATTCTGTCTGATAAAAATGTAGTTGGGGTATTTATGACTTTTGATCAAACGTCCCCATGCAATTTCATCCTTTAGTATTCCGGTTTCAGCCAGCCGTGCGTATTTCAGATTCACATCGTAATAATCATTGATATTATCAAGGCCTATTACTTCATGTCCTTTATTAATCAACGCAATGGCCGTGTGCATTCCTATAAATCCTGCTGTTCCCGTTACTAAGATTTTCATTGTTTTCAAAATTCTAATATTACTATTGTTGCAGTATGTTTTGTGCAATTATCAACTTTTCAGAATGTCAATATATTGATTCACTTCTTCGCCAGCGCACATTCATGTCCTTTATTGAAGAAGTTTGAGATGCTGGATTTTATGGTGGAAATGAAAGACATTTGTTTTATCAATTTTTTAAAGCGTAATGTTTCCGCGCGGGTCGGATATTTTGGGGAGAGAGATTAGTTGGGGGAGCATATTTTTTTAATGTGAAAATGTGAAGCTTCGCTTATGTGGAAATGTGATAATATTCGATTCTGGAAATGATTTGAAATACGATAAGTTAATTTGAAAATTTATTCACTCATTAAATTAGTTTCAAAGGAGTTCATGAGCTCACGATTTCATCGTTCGGTTGAAAAATTAATAATTTGATGGTTTATTTTGGGTGCGAAAATACGAGAAAATTTGCTTATGTGGAAATGTGGGAATACGAGATTCTGGGAAAGATTGGTAACGTCTCCCGCTGGTCATTGAGCCTGTCGAAATGCAGCGTGATAAATTCCACGATTGTAACGTCTGTAACGATTGTAACAACAAAGCCCCGTCTCAGAGCTGACAACTGATTATCCCGTGCCTTGCGGACTGGACTTCGCTGATGGCTGACAGCTGATAGCTGATCCGCAAGCCGTATGCTATTTCCCCAGCGCAGCCAACGAAACCACATTTATGCCATCGGGTCGGGTGTAGCTCATTCCGGTACCGGTGATAATGTTTAATGAAGCTGGCATTTCGATTTTACCTGGATCAATAACACTCTTTAATTTCAATAAATTTTTTGCAGCATCATCAATCATTCCAATGCCGAGTTTTACTTCAAAAGCAGCCCAGACTCCCCCGCGTTGGTGAACAATGGCATCAATTTCAAGCCCTGTAGAATCACGATAATGATAGACATCGGCATCGTTAGCTCTGGCATACATTTTCAGATCGTGATAAACCATCGATTCGAATAAGAAGCCACAATACTTCAGGTCTTTCAAAAGCGCCTCTTTATTAAGCTTAAGTGCAGCAATAGCAAGCGACACGTCGCAAAAATGCCTCTTTGGTGATTTGCGTAGTGCATTTGCCGATCTTATATGTGTATTAAATGCCGGTTGCTCTTCAAAAATCATTAACCCGGTCAATGCATCCAGATAATCAATAATAGTAGGGCGCGAAATGTCGGCATCTTCAATCCCCTTTATATCTTTTTCGAGCGTTGAATTATCAACCATTGTGGCAATATTACGGGCAATCGAACGGAGTAGTGACCGCACTTTCCTCGGATCACGTTTTATATTTGAAACTCTGCTCATGTCTGTTTCAGCCAGCAAATCGACATAACCACGGTTTAACAGAATGGCATCAGCGAATGTTCTGTCAAGGAGCGCTGGCCAACCGCCTTTTATCATTCTCTCAATAATCAGTTCAAGCGGAAGCTCAACATTAAGAAATGGAACGGCTCTGTTATCAAGGAGCTGCCTCATACTAACTTTACCGGAAGAATAGCCCATTTCCTGCCACGACATAGTCTGCATTTCTACAATGGTAAAACGTCCTGCTCCGCTATGCATTTTTACGTCCTCGTCAGGATTGGCCGAACCGGTAAGAATGAACTGTCCGGATTTTTTTCGCTCATCAACCTCATGCCGCACATAATTCCACAATTTTGGCTGATTCTGCCATTCATCAAGCAATCTGGGTGTGGCTCCGGCCAATAAAATACCCGGATCAATATTTATAATAACCGGGACTTGTTCATCTTTGTCAACCTGTAAAATGCTTTCGACAAATTGCTTTGCAGTTTCAGTTTTTCCACACGATTTAGGACCTTTTATCAATAACGCCCCCGAAGCGAGAAGTTTTCGCTCAATTTCGGTTTCAATGATTCTTGAATAGTAAGTCATTACGAATAATAGATGCTACAAAGATAATTAAACATTGACGACTTTACAAATTGTTTCACCTTTGCTTTACACTTTGACATGCTATGGCTTTACATTATGTCGAATTTTTTGGATGTTTTGTTTCAATTGTTCATTGAGCGTGAAATTTCCGCGCGGGTCGGATATTTTGGGGAGGGATATTAATTGGGTTTGCATGATACAGTTATGAGTTATGGGTTATGAGCTATGAGTTGGGGTTTAGGCATCAGTCGTCAGGCGATAGGCGATAGAAAATACGAAATACGAGATACGAGCGAGTCGTCAGGCGAAAGGCGTTAGGCGACAGAAAATACGAGATACGAAATACGAGATAAGAAATACGAGCGAGTCGTCAGGCGTTAGGCATCAGGTGATAGGCGTCAGGGTTTTATTATTCCCTTCGGGAGAGAGAATGTGTGCTGCGCGGAGTTTATCCCGCCATTTCGCACTTCGACGGAGTTTATCCTGCTATTGACACTTCAACGGAGTTTATCCTGCGGAACGCAGGGCTCAGAATGACAGCAGCGGGGCTCAGTGTGACAATGGCGGGGATCAGGATGACAGCGGCTTTGCGCGGGAGTGTGTGTACTGCGATCAGGCGTCGCTTCGCACTTGTCGCGTTTCACGCGATCATCGCCTTGTCGCATCAACGCCGCAGTGCTTCGCTAACGTTGCCTTTATGAACTTTATGAACTTTCCACTTAAGAGGCGCTTTATGCCGCATGCCCTATGCCTTATGCTTTGTCTCATCATCAATATACCCCTGTCCATAGCTGCTAACATACCCATAGCCATATCCAGCGCGTTTCTGAATAGGAACATCATTTATTATCAATACTGTATTTCTGACATTTTTCGTTTTCAGATCTCTCAGCAGATCACGCAGAATATTTTTTCTTGTGTTGCGCAATCGCACTACCAAAGCAAGCGCATCGGTTTGTTGGAGCAGAACTCTGGCATCGGTCACGGCTATCATTGGCGGAGAGTCGATCACTATAACGTCGAATTGCTGTTTCACCTGTTCCAGCAAAAAAGACATCTCCGCGCTTTCCAGCAATTCCGCCGGATTAAACGGTATTTTTCCTGAGGTAAGGATAAACATATTCTGAATTTCGGGACATGGCCTCAGCACCTCTTCAAGACTGACATACCCGGTAAGATACTCACTCAGACCCGGGCTTTGCGACAGCGTGGTCACTTCAGATAATCGCGATTTGCGCATATCGGCTCCAATGAGCAATGTCTTTTTACCCGACACTGCAAAGGCATGTCCCAGATTGATTGAAACAAAAGTTTTTCCCGCTGAAGGCAGATCAGATGAAACAATGATGGAGAAACCTTTTTTATTTTTTGCCATCATGTTAATATTGGTACGCAGATTACGGAAACTTTCCGCCACAATCGAATGTGGAGCACTGCTAAAAACTATTTCGTTAGCAACGTCGTTGTGCATAATATTACCGGCAGAAGGATAAGGCGACATTTCTTCGATCTCGCGCGGATATTCAAAAGTGTTTTTAAGCCAGCCAGGCAGAAATATAATTCCAAGTGCTATCATAAGCGACAATACGAAAGCAATCATAAGCACCATGCTGGTTTTTGGCTTTATCTGAACAACTTTACTGCAAACATCAATCACACTGTTGTCTGACATATTGGTGGCTGCGGTGATTTTGGCTTCTGCTCTGCGCTCCAGCAAAAACACATATAACTCGTTGTAGAGATTGAATTGCCGCTCAAAACCCAGCAGATTGCGCTGATTGGTGGGTAGCAATGAAACACGTGCATTGATACTACCTGAGCGCTTCTCCATTTCTGAAATACTCAGATTATTAAGCTGAATGATGTTTTTGGTGTTTTCAAGAATACTCTCTCTGGTTTGCTTAATCTGTGCGTTGATCTTCTGTACGGCGGGATTTTTTTCTCCGGCACTTTTCACCAAAGCCGAACGTTCGTTGTAGAGCCGTGCAAGCTCCTCAATCAACGATGCGGTGACAGCATCTTCAATCCCCATGCTGCTCGGAATCACAATGCTCTCGAGATCGCGTTCCTTTGCAACATAATCGCGCAGATAGATGTAATATTTGTTATTAAGCATCAACGCAGCTTTCTGCTCATCAATATTGCGCATCTGCTCAAAAATGGCTACCGCCTCTTCATCAAGACTTAAAATTTTATTTTCCTTACGATAGGTTTCAAGATCAGATTCAGCATTGCTCAGCTCTTCGGTGATCAACTCAAGTTCAGAATCTATAAATTCAATGGTCTTTATTGCAACACTGTTTTTGTTGTCAAGACCTGATTCGATATATACGGTTGTAATCGCGTTCAGAAAATCTTTCAGGATTTCTGGCTGATAATATTGCGAAGTAATTTTCAGAACCGATGAGGTTTTCGAAGCAGGTTCAATCACAAGTCCCTTGTTCAGTTTTTCTGAAAACGATTGCAGATCATTAAGCCTGAACGAAAGATCACCTTTGTCAAAAGTAGAAGGAAGTGCATTACCGCGAACTATTACAAAGCTGAAATTGGCAGTGTGAATGGTATCGCCGAAATGATGTTCTTTCTCGTAAATAGTATTAGCGACTTCGACATAATTGCCCTGCCGCAGATAATAATCATTCACGCGGTAATCATATAGTTTGCCTTCATTTTTATCAGATTTAAGAATAAAGGTATTGTCATCCTTAAATTCAATTTTGAAAAAAGCGCCGGCCACCTGTGGTTGCAGGGTGTCGACAATGATAGAAAATGGACGAACCGCGTAGATAGTGTTTGTGCGTATGCGGCCTGAGAGATAATAACTCACCTGCCAGTCGATGCGTTTCACGGCTTCTTCGGACATATGCATCGATTGCAGAATTTGTTGCTCATTTTCCACCGTGGTGGATGATTGGCCAATATCGAGCCCCATAAGTTTCTGCGCATCCATCAGCTTGTTTTGCTTATCCTGCACCAACACCGTAGTCGATCCCTGATAAAGGCGCGGAGCTTTACGCAGATAAAACAATGCGGCTCCAATGCCGATCAGCACGCAAAGTACAACAATGTACCATTGCCGCAGCACCCTGTAAAACAGCATTCGAAAATCAATGGTTTTTTCTTCCTCGTTCGAAGAATACTGTTTCATTTGTTCCTGACTATCCTGAGTCATATATTGTTTTTTTTAATTCACTAATTCCCGATCTCAACCTTAGCCTTGACCTCAACCTTAACCTGGGCGCGCGTCTCCTGCTTGCAACGTTTTACGTTGACGCGTGACCTTGACCCAATTACTGGTGCTGCGCGAATATTACCCGGGGCCTTCGCGCGAAGCGCTTGACCATGGGCTAAGATATTTAGCGCTGGAATTCACTCCGCAGTAGGCGGAGGCGCATCGGATGGAGCTCCGCAGCTTTTCTTGACGGCTTCGCCCTCTTGACCTTGACCTTGACCTCAAGCTTGACCTTAACCTGGGCGCGCGTCTCCCGACGCGTGACCACAATCTATCTAAACAGCGAATAAACCACCAGACTCGTCGAGATGACCGACAATACAAGGCTATATGGGAAATTCGCAAATCCGAATTGTTTGGCCTTCAGCGGCTCGAAATAAAGCTGATCGCCCGGCTGCATGTAATAAAACTGCGACAACAAAATATTTTTATTCGTCAGATCAATGCGCTCCACCAAAAGACTGTCGCTTCCAACCTTGCGCGTGATCACCACTTCTTTGCGATTTGCAAAATCGGTTGGTCGGGCAAGTGCAATCACATCAAAGATGGTCACCGTCGGCGAATAGAATGCAAATGAGCCAGGTGCAGAAACTTCTCCATTCACACTTACTCTGAAATTTGACAGCTTCACCGATACAACGGGATCAATAATATACGGACTCAAACTATCCACCAGCAACGAAGAAATTTCGCCCATGGTGAGCCCACTCACACCAATACTGTCGAGAAACGGAATCTGTACGGCGCCATTGGAGCCAACTTCATAACCTTTGAAATACAAGGTCTGCTCAGTCAGCATTTGAGAGTTGTAAGCTTGTGCCGTAGCTGGCCCATTGATAAAGGTTGTTGCTTTTTCATCAACCGATTTTACATCGATGTAGAGTACATCGCCATTTTGCACGCGGTATTGCGACGGCGTTTGCGTTTTTTCAATGCTTGATCCGTCCATGCCCTGATAGAGAAGAATTTTTTTCTGCGGTACGCAACTGGCAAGCATCAGTACTGCTGCCGAAATCAGAAAAAGAAGTCTGTATGTTTTCATTGAAAATAATTTACTTGTGTCTTTACTCAGTAGATGTCGCGACTTAAAGGTTAGATTAGGTTTAGGTTAAGCGGCTTAGTCTCAACCTTAGCCTTAACCTTAGCCTCAGCCTTAACCTTAGCCTTTACCTTTGCCTCAGCCTTAACCTTAGCCTTTACCTTTGCCTCAACCTTAACCTTTTTCTCTCATCTCCTCATCGTCTTAATAATTTTATTCAAACTATTAATCAGCTCCTCATATTGCATTATCAATTTCGCTACTACGTCCTTATCAAAATACCCCACTGCACAACCATACCGTAAATGATGCTTTGTTTCATACGCCGAGCCTCGCGAGACTGCATAAAAATAAGCTTTATCATTCCCCGTAACACGACCAAACCCTTCTGAAATGTTTGCCCCAACACTGTTCGCAGAACGCCGTAACTGAGAGGTCAATCCATAATCCTCAGACTTCGGAAGAGTTGCTGTAAGATTAAATACTTCGACAGACAAATCAAAGGCGGTTTTCCAGACAGGCATTTGGTTGAATGAAGTATACATGATATTTATTTATTATTTCTCAAATCTCACCCTTCTCTTACTGCTGAAAGCAGCTTGACCTTAACCTCAGCCTTAACCTCAACCTTTGCCTCAGCCTCAGCCTTAACCTCAGCCTTAGCCTCAACCTTCTCTCAGCTGCAAGCTGCTCAACCTTTACCTCAGCCTCAGCCTCAGCCTTAACCTCAACCTTAACCTTCTTCTCCCAGCTGCAAGCTGCTCAACCTTAACCTTAGCCTCAACCTTCTCTCAGCTGAAAGCTGCTCAACCTTTGCCTCAGCCTTAACCTCAACCTTAACCTTCTTCTCCCAGCTGCAAGCTGCTCAGCCTTAACCTTAGCCTTTGCCTCAACCTTTGCCTCAACCTTTGCCTCAACCTTTGCCTCTGCCTTAGCCTCAACCTTAACCTTATCTTCAGCCTCAATCTGGCGCTTCGCACCCACAGCTTCGCCGCGTCAGTCCCATTGAACCAACAGCGGAAGTTATTTTAAATCAACACCCTACGATGCCGAAAACGGCAAAACCAGAAACTTACCCAGTTCTTCCACTTCCAGCACAAAATGTGATTTTCCTTTCAGTCGCACTACCATTCCCGAAATTCCTTTCAGCGGTCCGGCATTGATTGAATATTGAGTCCCCGGCTGAGGAATTTCATCCACCATTTCGGCCATCAAACCGGCCTCGGCGATTCGCCTGATATCCGCAATCGTTTGTTCACGAAGCTTTGCAGCCTTCCCTTCGAACCGGATGTAACAAACCAAACCATCGGTATTGATGGCCTTGAAATATTCTTTCTGATCAACCTGCACAAAAATATAAGATGGAAAAAGCGGCTCCTCAACCCATTTCTTGCGATCAGTCCACTGACGCAATGATTTTTTCACTGGAAGATAATGATTGATTCCCTGGTCCTTCAATCGTAAAGATACTTTCTTCTCAGCACGCGGAGCTGTATAAGCCACATACCAATGACGCAAACTATCTTTATCACTCATATTCATACAGGCATATAAATATATAGCTTTTTGCTATATTCATTTTTCAAGACTGCAAATTTACGATTTTTCTCGTTCATTTCGATATAAATTGACCTTATATATTGCAAAATTATCGTCTTGGAATCAAATATAGGCTTCAGAAAAATTGTTTTTCATACTAAATAAGTTATTTTAATCGTAAATAACGATCAATATATAATCAATTTAAACAACTTTATATAAATAGTTCTGTTATTCTGAATGATTTTTTTTATCAGTGACAATGAACATAAACATCAGAGCTCTGTCCGCCGCGGCTGATTCGTATTTTGCTCGCCGCTCACCGATTTATCACGTTCCACGTGAAGGTGCTCAACCTTAGCCTCAACCTGACGATATATGATATACGCCCTTCGTCTTCGCTCAGGATAAAAATTTGAGATATGTGATTTTAGAAGTAAAGACTTAATTATGAACGAAGCTTCTTCTTGTTTTTAGCATAGCTCGCTGGTCACTGCTTGCTGCTCACCGAAGGTGCTTAGCCTTAACCTTTGCCTTAACCTCAACCTTCTAAGCCCCGTCTCAGAGCTGACAACTGATTACTGACAACTGAAAACTACTTCGTCAGCTGCTGAAACAATTCTTCAATCGAGTGTTTCTCTTTGTTCAGCGACAGCACTTTGTATTGATTGCGAACAGCAAAATCAAAAATTTCCTTGCGGACATCAATGTCATTATCTGTCTCAATTTCCCAGACGTTATTGCCTTTTGTGGTAGCATCTTTCACGCCCTTAACGGCGAGAATAGCTTCACGACTCACTTTGCGATCAAACTCAACCATCAGCATTTCTGCGGCAGAAAACATCGAAGCCAGATCCGCCGTCTTGCCATCGGCCACAATTTTTCCTTTGTCAATGATCACAACCCGGTTGCAGATGGCTTCCACTTCCTGCATGATGTGCGTCGAAAGCAGAATGGTTTTTTCAGATCCTAACTTTTTAATCAGTTCGCGGATTTCAACAATCTGATTCGGATCAAGGCCGCTGGTGGGTTCATCCATAATCAGCACTTCCGGGTTGTGAATGAGCGCCTGAGCCAATCCCACACGCTGCTTGTATCCTTTCGACAACGCTCCGATGCGTTTATGCATTTCGGGCTTCAGTCCAGTGATTTCTATCATTTCATCCACCCGCGATTTCTTGTCTTTCAGATTGTGAATGCCCGCAATGAAAGTCAGAAACTCGCGTACATACATGTCGTAGTACAAGGGATTATTCTCCGGCAGATACCCAATGATGCTGCGAACTGCCAGACTTTCGTCGGCACAGTTCATATCATTTACAAAGGCCTGACCGCTGGTGGGCGGAATATAGCAGGTGAGAATTTTCATCAGCGTTGACTTCCCTGCCCCGTTTGGGCCCAGCAATCCAACGATTTCGCCTTTTTCGATTTCAAGCGAAACGCCATTCAGCGCTTTCTGTTCGCCATACACTTTTGTAACCTGATTGACCCTGATTGACATGAGAAATATTTTTGCAAAAGTAATGGTTTCTTGCTTACCTCGCATTTGAAAGTTTTTGAACTCATTCACTCAGCTCATTTCACGGCACTTTAGTGCAAGCTGAAAGCAGCTTAACCTCAGCCTTAACCTCAGCCTCAGCCTTAACCTCAGCCTTAACCTCAGCCTTAACCTTAACCTTAACCTTACCCTTCCTCTCCCAGCTGCAAGCTGCTTATCCTTAATCTCAGCCTTACCCTTGCTCTACTTCTTCTCAGAAAAATATTTCAGAAAAGTCGGCTTAAACTCAAGCATCACATAGGCCCAATGCGCCAACTTTGAATTGTCTCTTCCCTGAATCAACTCAAGCGTAGTGCTGCCGCTGAGAATGGAATACCCAAGCGAAACGTTGAAGTCCTTGGCGAAAGCCATCTTCCATGTAAGATCGACTTCATGCGCAAGGAACTGATCGATATGCGCGCCACCGGTAATCGTATTCTGCTGCGTTGCAAAATAATGATAATCGAGCGCAAGTGAATGTACTTTCGATAGTTTATAGTTTCCTTTCAGGTACGTGTCAATAAATCCGGTGCCGCCAGTATGGGTTGCAAAATTGGTGAAATAATCCATGAACCCCGCAAAGGTGTGATTAGAAGCGTATTGTGGCAGGAATTGCTCGTATTTTTCTGTCGCAACATCGTCGCCGCTCAGTATTTCACCACCCATTTTCGCACTCCATTTATCAGCTTTGTACTCTGCTTCGAAAGCTGCAAACCATGATGCAAGCGCGGTTCCGGCAACATTGTGTCCGGTCTGATAATATCCCATGCCGCTGAAAATAAATTTGTTCAACGTATATTTCGCTTCCGCACCTTGTGTACTCCGCACGTATAGCGCCTTTCCATTCAGATCCTGAAACCCGTCGGCAAAACCCATGACTGCAAAATCAAGGTCTTTGATTTTCTGCTCATATCGCAAAATCGTCAATGTCTTGTAATTATCTTTTATATCTGCGGTATTGCTCAAATAATCAGTGCCAAAAATATTCTCGGCTTTTTGATTGAATGCCTGCACAAAATATAAATGCTTTTGCCCCGATTTCCAGTCAAGCAAAGCTGCATCGTGTGCCTGAGCGGTCTGTGACCAGTTGTTGCCACTAAACATTCGCTGATTTCCAAACAACAATGGCTGTCGTCCCATGCGGAGTTTCAGAGAGTCACTCACTTTCAGGCTAACCCATCCTTCGTAAATACCAATGGTTGCTTTGCCGCTTTTAAGCAGCTCATCGCCCCATATGCGGCCTTCCTGCAATGTGAACTGGGTTTCATACTTTTCACTTTTGTAGTGCAGTCCAATTCTGTTGCGCTGAGAGACAAAACCCGCTGCTTCCGAAACGCTGTCTGGCAAATGTTTGTAGCCATTTCTAAATTCAGGTCTGAACCGGAATTCTCCGGTCAGCTCAAAGGTCTGCGCAAATAATGCGGTGCTCATGAGCACGAAAAACACAAAAATAATTGATCTGTTCATATTCGCTTTTTTTGTTTTCTGTTTGACATTTTCAAACTAACTTTATTTGGGATCTCAGATGATAAATATCATGTGCTGCATTTTCAATTCAAAATGCATTCGTCACTCAACATTAACGTGGGCGCGCGTCTCCTGCTTGCAGCGTTTCACGTTGACGCGTGACCTGTTTTTATTTTTGCTCCCGGGATTTTATCCCGGGCTAATATCTGCAGCGCCTTCGACGCTATTTGTGCTTCGCATCTTATTTTTCGCATTCAGCTCCTCAACCTCTAAACCTATCAACCTCTAAACCATTAACCGTTAACCAATAACCGTTAACCAATAACCGATAACCATTGACCTCAACCTTAACCTCTACCTCAACCTTAACCTTGACCTTGACCTTAACCTTGACCTTGACCTTAACCTTGACCTCACTGACTACTAATAAAAAACTCCCTCCAGATATTTCTTTGTCATTTCGTTTTTTGGATTCGAGAAAAATGTTTTTGCATCGCCGCTTTCAATCATTTCGCCCAGATACATGAAGACCACGTGATCCGCTATCCGCCGGGCTTGCCGAAGAATATGACTTACCAGAATAATCGTGTAATCATTTTTCAATTGCATGAATGATTGCTCAATGGCTTGCGTAGAAATAGGATCCAGCGCCGAAGTTGGCTCATCTGCCAGAATTACTTCGGGATCAACCGCCAACCCACGTGCCAGGCAAAGCCGCTGCTGCTGCCCGATACTGAGTGTCGAAGGTGATTGATGCAGTCTGTCCTTTACTTCGTCCCATAAGCAGGCAAGTCGAAAATAATGCTCCACCTGACTCCGGATTTCAGTTTTGCGCGATATTCCTTTCAGCCTGACCGCATACGCCACATTCTCAAAAATGCTCAGCGGCAATGGATAAGGACGCTGCGAAAGTAGTCCCATCCTTTGACGCATGGCTGCCACATGATAACCGCGCAAAGAAAGAATATCGGTTCCGCCAAATTTTATCTCTCCACTTACGCGCAGTCCACTCAAATCGGTAAGCCGGTTTAATGACCGCAGCAGTGTTGTTTTTCCGCAGCCGCTCGGCCCCATAATAACGGTGATGGTGCCACGTGGAATATTCACCGAAATATCGCTGAGCAACTTTCTGTCGCCAGCATAAACATTGAGATCGCTGATTTCTATAATTGATTTATTTTCAGCCATTGCTTAGATATTTTTTTTGTAAATACGCCCAAACAGACGTGCAGAAAGACTAATGATCAGAATGATAATGGTGAGTATCAGCGCCGATGCATAGGCCCGCCCCTGCACTTCTTCGACCGGAGAACCCAGTTGAAAAAATATAGCAAGCGGCAACGTTGCTACCGGCTGACTGAGCGATGTCGGAATATAATCGGTATAGCCTGTTGTAAGCAGCACTACGGCGGCATCTCCAATGGCACGTCCGAATGAAAGCAGAATGGCTGTGACAATTCCCGGGGCAGCTTTTCGCATGAAAAAACGAAATGCTGTTTCTGTCTTAGTGCATCCCATGCTGTATGCAGCTTCGCGGATGCCGTTTGGTACGCGTTGCAATACTTCATCCATAGCTCTGATCATAATGGGTGCGACAAAAATGCCAACCACCGCAATGCCGCCCAGCAACGATGTTCGGATGCCCAGGGCCACCATCATCGTAAATCCAAAAGCACCATAAACAATAGACGGAATTCCCCACAAAACATCCAGGAAAAAACGAAATGCGCGCACCGCTCTACCGTTGCGCCGCAGAAAAACATTCATGTACAAAGCCACAGGAACGCTGATGATCAATGCGAGTAAAGTGGCTCCCAGAGCCAGATATATCGATCCGACAATGGCATTGAGTACGCCACCTTCCTTCCCGAAATAATAACCGCCTTTGGGTAATGAGGATATCATGTCCCAGTTGAGATATCGAAATCCTTTGGCGACAATTGAATAAAGTATAGATCCAAGTGCAAATGCAATCAGCAGTGTAGCTGCGATCATCAGCACTTTCATAACAACTTCTTCGATGCGTTTATGCTTCATGTTCCCCTGGCTTTATAGTAAAACGTCGAATGATCATGCGCATGAGAATATTGAAAATAACCGTGATTGCAAGTAGAATTAATGCAGCAAACATGAGCGCGCTGTCATATTTCGGAATACTCATCATCTCTCCGTAATTGTTTGCAATCAGCGCAGGGAGCGGATATCCGGGACTCACAATTGAATCAGGAATTACAATGGTGTTTCCAACAACCATCATCACGGCAATGGTTTCACCAATAGCTCTGGCCCAGCCCAGTCCTACAGCGGAAATAATTCCCGCACCGGTTTTGCGAAGCACCGTAACTTTCACCATCTCCCATTTTGTTGTGCCCATCGAATAAGCTGACTCTCTCAATTCACGCGGAACGGTTGCAAATAACTCAAGCAGAATATTCAATATAAAAGGAATGGTCATAACTGCCAAAACAAGACTGCCGGCCAGAATCGAATAACCGGTGCTTTCAATTCCCATGGCTGGTGCAATCACATTTCGAACAAAAGGAACAATAAAAAGAATACCCCAGACACCATAAATGACAGAAGGAATTCCTGCCAGAATATCGATCACCGGCTGCATCATGCTGAGAATTTTCCGATGAGCATATTCCGAAAGATAGATGGCAGCAAGAATGCAAACGGGTGCAGAAATCAGAATAGCCAGAATTGAAACGTACAAAGAGCCTATGATAAATGGCTTGAAACCGAAACTTCCTGCACCCGGTTTCCATTCATTTCCCGAAAGTATATTCAGGAATCCGTTGTCCTGCAGCAGAGGCAGCGACTTGTCAATCAATACGATCAGCATGATGAGCGGCACAAGGATAACAATGATTTTCGAAATCATCATCCAGCCCCGGCCCGCGTAATCACGTATGCGTCGCGTCGCCAGCATTAGTCGAGTTTTTTCTTTTCAGTTTCCACCATTGCTTCAGGCAGTTTCACGTAACCGCTTTCTTCAACCCATTGTTGACCAGTAGTAAGAATGTAATTCAAAAAGGCCAAAACAATTGCGTTGTCAGGTTTCCCTTTACAAATAAAATACAGCGGACGTGCCGGTGGCTCCGGAAATTTTCCATCACGAATGGCACCGGTGAGTAATTTCATATCGCTGTAAAGATCTTCTTCCGGATCAACTTTCCCGTTTCCGTTAATGTCAATCGGAATAATCCCAATGCCATCCTGAATTTTCCCGGTCTTATAATCGTAAGCATATATAATATTATTGAAGCCAACCCCTTTAACATCATTCTTTACTGCATCTGCAATACCTGGATCACCAAACACTCCAACACCTTTCAAATCTTCCTGAGCACCGTCCATGAATTTTGCCCACATCTCAGCAGCACCACACGCATCGCTGCGCGAAAACAAACTGATGGCACCACCACCTTTCAGCTTCAGCTGGCTCCAGTCCTTGATTTCCTGTGTGATGTATATTTTTTGAAATTCTTCTTTTGTAAGTCCGCGTGTTTTCAGTTCAGCATACACCGGATTTTTTGCATTGATTGTCGGCAACACAACGTCCTTTGCTACTGCGATTTTCCATGCACCCTGATTTTCTTCTTCGGGAGAAACACTGCGCGAAAACATGGCCATATCTACCATTCCGTTCAAAACATCGGTCATGCCTTTCCCTGCTCCACCTGCTGAAATGTCAATCTTTACATCCGGATTTTCTTTCATAAACTCTTCGGCCCATTTCTGCGCCATCGGATACAAGGCAAAAGCACCTGAAATGCTGATGTTGCCGCTTAATTTATCCGATTTTTGTTCCTGTTTTTTGTTTCCGCATCCGGCTGCAATGATTGCCAGCACAAGAAAAATGACTGAGTATGATTTCATAGAATTACTATTTTTCGACAAATATAATACATTTCCTATCGACTTAGTATAGATAAGAATATTTTGCATACATTTAACTATGCGTATATAAGAGCGACTGTAAGAGCGAGACCGCGGCCACTCAAGGCTCCATGCTGCATGCCCGATGCCGCATGCCTTGTGCGTTGAGCAGCATGCTTTTATTATCTTTGCAAAAAAAACAATGGAATTTTCCTGGTATGAGTTTGTTCTGTTACCGCTTCTGATTTTTTTCGCCCGAATTGCTGATCAGAGTGTCGGTACGCTGCGACTTATTTTTCTTGCACGTGGCATTAAATTCTGGGTGCCCATTCTCGGATTTTGCGAAGTAATTATCTGGTTGCTTGCGGTCGGACAAATTCTGAACGATCTGACCAACTGGGTTGCCATCATTGCCTACGGCGCCGGCTTTGCCGCAGGGAATCTCATTGGTATGTGGATCGACGAAAAACTTATGATCGGAACTTTAATCGTAAGGGTAATCCCAAAATTCGACACGGCAGATTTGATTGCCGACCTCTCGTCAAAAGATTTTGGAGTTACCGTCTCTGATGCTTCTGGCGCTCGTGGCCCGGTTAAAATTATTATGTCCATTATTAAACGAAAAGACCTCTCGGCTTTTGTTGAAATTGTGCACAAGCACAACCCAAATGCTTTCTACACAGTCGAAGACGTGAAATCAGCATCTGATGGCGTTTTCCGGACATCCAAACGCAAATCAATCTTCTCGTTCAATAGCCGGATTGGAAAATAAAAAACTTCCTGACATTTAATTGTCAATCCAACCTGAGTGCATTGCGACTTTGTCACGTTTCACGTGAAGCAATCTCTCTGCTTTGGATTGTAAGCACCCAACGCCGCCGGGTCCGCTCCATGCCTCCATGCGTTGCTGACATGGAATCGTCGGGTATGGGTTTCAGCATCCAACGATTCCGGGACCGCTCCTTGTCGCAAATCAATGTCGAGCGGACGCCAGAATGTTGGTTGCGTCCTGACATTCTATCGTCCGAAATCAGTGAGGACATGTGACCGTCGGGAACAATGACCTAAAAGTGCAAATTTAGACCAGAATATTTTTTTTATTTGTCTGCAAGTTTTGTATAAAACGCCAGCATTTTTTCAATGGTACTGTCAATGTGATATTCAGTCTGCATGCGCTGTCTGGCAGCCCCGGCCATTTTTATTCTTTCGTCCGGATGATTATACATGTATTCGATGGCACGTGCAATCGCGATCGGATTTTTGCGTGGGACGACCAGTCCGCTTTCGCCATCTATTACCATTCTGCGGTTGCCCGGAATGTCAGTGATGACAGCTGCCACACCCAGACTCATGGCTTCAATAACCGATTTGCAAATAGCTTCGCCATAAATGGAACTCAATACGAACAAATCAGAATTCTTCACCAACCGCATCGAATCGCTGCGGTAGCCGGTGAAAACAATCCGGTCCTTCATTGGACTTCGTTCACACAATGCTTTTATTTCGTTCGACTCCAACCCGTTTCCAATCAGCAAAATATACAATGGGACTGACGGGACAATATCGTATGTAGCTTTGATGAAATACTTTAAACCCTTCATTGGGCGTGCGTTTGCGACCATCGTCACGACAAAGGCATTCTCCGGAATATCGAATTCGCTGTATGAAAGCGGCTCCACATTTTTATACCAATCGGGATGATGTCCTTTGGTGATGCAGAAAGCATTTTTCTTTCCGAAGATTTTATTGCGATTGATCATTTTGGCTACTGCAGGCGCAATACACCAGATAGCATCGGCGCGCGGATGCAGAAATTTGAAATAAGCAGAAGGATCCCACCAGTGAATATTTCCGCAGTAACCACGATACAACACCACTTTTACATCGAGTCCCCGCGCGGCTTTCAGACCATTGATGATTGCTTTGCCGTTGAAAAGATGCACTACATCGTACGCACCGGCAATCAATTCTTTTCGAATAAAATCAATTTCACTGCGATCGAATTTTTTACGTGGCTGAAAGTCGATCACGCGAATACCTGCCTCTTCGAAAACCGGCACGTATTCAGCCTTTGCTGGAGTCATGATGGTAATATCGACACCGGCACGCTTCAGTCCCAGCATGAGCTCTGCCTCGGGCCGCGAAGAATTGAGCCCGCTGTAATTGCTGATGACTAATAGTTTCAGATGCGACATTGATGCAAAGGTATGTATTTTACCCTTAATGAGGCTGTCTCAAAACAGCGGATTGTTACGACATTCCACCGTTCCGGCAAACATCTGAGTTAAGAATTGACGTTGATGCCGGAACATGGAACCGTCGTAACAATTGCAAAAACAACGGTTCCATGTCCTTCAGCTCCTGCGTCGCTTTCGGACGGTGGAATGTTGTTTTTGTTGCTGAAGACTATTTGAAACAACCTACGTTGCGCTTCGGGCATAAAAAAACCGGCCTGCTTGCGGCAGGCCGGACCCAATTAAAAACAAAGCGTTTAAAGCTTTATTTTCTTCTCGATCTCTTCGACATACACCCGAAAATGTTTGTCGGTATCGATAAGATTTTTCACCGTGCGAACAGCATGCAAAACTGTTGCGTGGTCTTTGCCGCCAATGTCAGTGCCAATGCTGGCAAGCGAACTCTTGGTCAATGTCTTTGCAAAATACATAGCCAGCTGGCGTGCCTGAACTATTTCGCGTTTACGTGAACTGCTGTGCATTTGCTCAACAGAAATATTGAAATAATCGCAAACCATTTTCTGAATGTAATCAATCGATATCTCGCGTTTTGAATTGCGGACATACTGATCGATCATGGTCTTGGCCAGCTCAATGGTAATAGGTTTCCGGTTGAAAGATGAATGCGCAATCAAAGAAATCATCGCACCTTCGAGCTCACGAATATTGGTTGAAATGCTGTATGCGAGATATTCCACCACATCGTCCGGAATAGTAATTCCGTCTTTGTGTAGTTTTTTGCGGATAATTGCAATACGTGTTTCAATATCAGGCACCTGAAGATCGGCAGCCAGTCCCCATTTGAAGCGTGAAAGCAATCTTGGTTCAATGTCTTCAAGTTCAACCGGCGGTTTGTCAGATGTCAGAATAATCTGATTTCCTTTCTGATGAAGTGTATTGAACAACTGAAAGAAAACATCCTGCGTTTTGAGTTTATTGGCCAGGTTGTGAATATCGTCCATGATGAGCACATCTATCATCTGATAGAAATGAACGAAATCGTTTGTAGTATCGTCTTTTACTGAATCGATAAACTGATTCAGAAATTCAGAAGTCTGAACGTATAAAACTGTTTTATCTGGAAAATTTTTCTTGACTTCAATTCCGATGGCATGAGCAAGATGTGTTTTCCCCAATCCGGTGTCGCTGAAAATGAAAAGCGGATTGAAAGAAGTTTTTCCCGGATTTTTTGCAATGGCTAAACCAGCAGAGCGTGCAAGCCGGTTGCAATCGCCTTCAACAAAATTGTCGAAGTTGAGACTCTCGACCAGCTGCGAATTTACTTTAATCTTTCGCAGTCCGGGGATGATAAATGGATTCGGAATTTCTTTCGAAGTTCCACGATTGATATCAATGGGTATATCCACCGAAGGATTTTTAAGTGCGCTTCTGTCTGAAGATGGATAGTTTACAGAAATTCCGTTCTGTGTGGCATCCACCAGAATGTTGTACTCAAGTTTTCCGTCCTGACCAAGTTCCTTGCGAATGATTTTTTTCAGAAGATCAATGTAGTGTTCTTCAATCCACTCGTAGAAAAAACTACTGGGCACCTGGATCGTGAGTACATTGCCATCAAGTTTCAAAGGTTTTATCGGAGCGAACCAAGTTGAAAAACTATGGTCGTCGATGTTATCCTTGATAACTTTCAGACAATTGTTCCATATCGATTTAATATCTTTTGCCATTTCAATCAATGAAATTGAATATGTTTGAGAAGTACATTATTTTTGAAATCAAGTAATTAACAACGGTGAGAGTCATAATTAGTGTTTTCGAGTATTTGAGAGCAACTTGAGAGGGCAAAGGTGAGTAAAAAAAGTTTGATAAAAAAATTTTTTTATCCTTGCATTTTAAAAATATTATTCGTATAGGCATCAGCAAAAATTAAATTGCCACCACCTGAAAAATAACAGTCGATGCGCGACATTCTTACACCGGCATATGCGTTTTGTGTAATAATGACCTGTTGATTGTCGGTGTTATACATATTTATCGGTTTAGATAAAAGGGTATGACTATGTCCACCAAGAATTAAATCAATATTCTTACTCTGTTTTGCCAGTTCATAGTCTGCAACATGTTCTCCTCCATCGGCTTTATAACCCATGTGCGACAGGCATACAACCATCGAACATTTTTCTTCCTTCTTTAGTTTGTAAGTCATCTCTGCTGCAGTGAGCACAGGATCACGATATTCAGTGTCGCCGTAACTAATTTTGCTAATAAGGCCATGAGGATAAACGCCAAGACCAAAGACCCCAATTTTAATTTTTCCGAAAGTAAAAATCTTGTATTTCTTTACCGATTTACTTAGTCGTGGATGATTAAAAATATAATTGGATGCAATGAACGGAAATGTAGCATACTCCATGGCATCGGCCAATCCATCCAGCCCTTTGTCGAACTCGTGATTACCAATAGTTGCAGCAGAATAATTCATCTCAGACATAAGCTTCATTTCCACTTCGCCGCCATACATATTATAATAAGGAGTCCCCTGGAAAATATCGCCGGAATCGAACAACAAAACAGGATGACCTTCGCCACGAATTTTATTTATTAATGCTGCGCGTGCTGCAAAACCGCCCATGCCCGGATAGCGGTGATGCGACTCCGGTAGTGGTTCGATCTGACTGTGGCTATCGTTTGTCTGAAGAATTACAATTCGTTTTGCCTTCGATGCCCCGCCAGCCTGAAGTACGCTTGGGACCGCCAATGCAGCGCCAGCAGTGAGCAATGTTTTTAGAAAATCACGGCGATTACTCATATCTGATCCTCCCATCCATTTTAGGATTAATCGTTTTTCCCTGACTGGTCAGATCTCTGATTCCAATGATGAAAATATCGCGTACAAGCAATCCTGTTTTGATATAACGAACATTGTCCGACAAAAAACTCAGACCATCACCACCCGTTGCCAGATAATCAGAAGTGATGAGAATGTAATTATTATCCGCCATCACTTCCTTTCCTTCAATCTCTGCGCTGGTCCATGAAGTACCATTCAAAATCAGGCGCAGTCCACCAACAGGCATTCCACCTTTCATAGCAATAACATCAAAAAGCTTCATAAGCACACTTCCTTTCAGCTCTATCAACACAATCTCATTATCGAAAGGCATCAGCTGAAACACGTTTTCAATCATCACTTCTCCTTTTGGAAGTGATGTCCGAATTCCGCCATTGTTAAGAAGCGATATGACCGGAAGTGAAAGAATGGAATCAGCGAAATTCTTTTTTGCAGACTCAATCATCATATCCGACAAAAAATTTCCGAGCAGACTTTCAGGAGTGCCTTTTTCAAGCGTTTGTTCGCTATAGCCAATCACTTCTTTCATGGTTGAATCGAGTTGCAGCCGGTAAGGCGCAATTTGCCTTAACATCGCGGAATCGACTCCCAGCGAATCATCAACAATCATAGAAACGGCTTCACTGCTGGATAATGCTGCAGTTCGGCACGACATTACAACGAATGATAATGCAACTACTGCCCAAAATACAGCAGTCAAAAACAGAGGATACTTTATTGATTTCATGAAGTTTCAAATGTAACTATTTTTTCATTTTCGTGTCGAAAAAATATTTATTTGCCTGATTTGAAAAATTTAACACACCTGGGCGAAAAATTTAACAACTTTATAATATATGCATTCATCTTCAAATTCTATTGATTGGTCAAAGAAAAATTGAATAATTAGCAAAAATCCCCGCTGAGGCTCTTTACAGCTCAATATTAGTCCCTGTAACCATTCAATTGTTAGTCGAAAATCCAAATATGTCACATAAACAGATTTTCACGCAGGCGACATATGTAGATTGTTAATATATTTGTTGATTCAACCCTTGTTTTGAGTGAAATTATGGTTTATATTTGTGACTGAAAATTAGGAAAGACATCAAAATCACCATGAAAATTGTCAAACAGATGAAATTATTTTACACCCTATCCTGCCTGTTTCTTTTCTGGAGCTTTACGGTTGCAAGCACTCCGCTTTCTACATCATACTCTGATAGAAAATTGTATGAAAACGATCAGGAAAACCCTGAAAATGTAAAATCCAAAAGTGTTTTTGTAGCTTTCCGCGACAAACTGGTATCGGTACCTGTAGGCTACTCTGTCAACAGTCAGGTGCTTTTTGGTGTCCGCTACACGCTGACTGAACAGACTTTTCTGGCTCAGGATTATTCGAAAATTGAATATTTCATCAGTCCTATTAAAGGTGGTAAAATAGAAGGTACATATTTCCCTCAGTCTGAAGGCTTCGATGAATTCTCGTCTGTTGATGGCAAATTCATCATTAGCGCCGAAGGCAAAGAAGGCAGTGACTTATACATGGTGGAATTTTCAAACGGAACATTTACAAAACCTGAAAAGCTATCATTAAATACTCAGTACAACGAATTTAATGGTACATTCAGCAACGATGGTGATAAAATTTATTTCACATCGGACCGTCCCGGCGGACAAGGCGGACTCGATATTTATGAAACCGAGATGATTGGCAAAAATAAATGGAGCGAACCTAAAAACCTGGGTCCTGCAATCAATACCGCCTCTGACGAACAATGTCCGTTCCTGTTAAACGACGCAATGACGCTTTATTTCAGTTCCAAAGGACATCAGAGTTCTGAGGACTTCGATATTTACATAGTTACCCAAGGCGATGATGGTGAATGGGGTGAGCCCGATAAATTGGGACAACCCATCAATTCAGATAAGGATGATCTTTACTTTCGCATGTCACCAGATGAAACCCGCGCTGTGTATTATACAGTTGGCGATTCGGGCGAAGGTATTTACGAACTGATTTATAATTAGATTTCAACTTTTTTTGAGTCATGTGATGAAGAGCCTGGTGAAAACCGGGCTCTTCATTTTTGTAATACATGAGACATAGCGCGGATTTGTAATCCGTGCTATGTCTTTCTTAATGCTTTAAAAAAAAGCCCGGAAAAACCGGGCTTCTTAATTCTCAACAACTTTATTTAAGTCTGTCCTTGAAAGGTTCAAACGTCATGAAATCGGCATGATGTACAATGAAAGCTTCGGTAGTACGTTTCACCATGTCGCCTTCACCAGCATGGGTTGCAATGATGTGACAGACATCGGCGGGTACTCCACATTGTTCAGCAAGCGAAACACCACTGAATGGATGACGCAGATATTTGCCATATTTGCCCTGCACCGACTTTCCGTCTTTCATTTCATATTCCAGCAATTTTCCTACATCGGCCAGAATAGCGCCAGCAATTAACATATCCATGTCAACCGGAAGATCGGTGCGGAAAAATTCACCACACTTCAAACCTGCATCACGGGCGATGTGTACAACAGCGCGCTTGTGATCCATAAAGCTTACCTTCAAATCAGGACCAGCCAGTAATGTGAATGGGATGGTACGCAGATCTTCGGGAGTGAGTACACTTTTCTGCAGCGCCAGCGCCCAGGTGTTGGTGATCTTTTCCTTCAGGTCAGCATTGCTTATCCATTCAAGCTCAGGCCAAAGCTCACGCGCCTGATCGATATACTTTTTATCAATGGCTTCCATAGTCATTATTGTTTCAGTTTCGCTATAATTGCATCAGCCATCTGTCTGGTTGAAGCGGCGCCCTGATTCACAACATCCTGAGTTCCCTTCAATTTCAGCATATCATATGCACGAACTTTTCCTTCCATAACAACTTCTTCGGTTGCTTTGCGGATGCGGTTTGCAATCTCATTTTCATTGAGATGTTCGAGCATCAGCACCGATGAAAGCACCATCGCGATTGGATTTACGATGGAAGTTTCGAAGTCAGCATATTTCGGAGCAGAACCGTGGGTTGGTTCAAAAACAGCAACACCCGAATCCGGGTTGAACTGAGCTGAAGTAGCGAAGCCAAGACCTCCTATGAGACCTGCGAATGCATCGGAAACGATATCACCAAACATATTTTCGGAAACAATCACATGATAGTTTTCCGGATTTTTGGTCAGCCACATCATCATAGCATCGATGTTCACGTCTTCGACCCAGATGCCTGGATATTCGTTCTTACTCATTTCCTGAGCAGTTTTCAGCATCATACCAGATGTTTCACGAATAACATTTGGTTTTTCGCAAAGAGTAATTTTGTCAAAACCACGTTTTTTGGCATATTCAAATGCAGCACGGATAATGCGGGTTGCAAATTTTTTGGTTACTATACGCGTTGATACTGCAAGTTCTTCGCGCGGACACCAGCCGAAATTGGGTTTGAAACGCGGATGCGACATCAGTGCTTCATATACCTGATCGTTCGGGTTGGTCCATTCAATTCCACCATACAGACCTTCGGTGTTCTGACGGAAAATCATTGTATCAACAACAGGTTCGTCAACTCCGCCGGCAGCATTGCGACGTACGAAATTGAGCGGATTGCCTTTCAGTGTCTGACAAGGGCGCATGCAAATGTCGAGACCGAATTTCTGGCGCATAGTGACGATGGGGCTGTAATATACAAGCCCCTTGTCTCTCAGTTCAGGAGCCAGTTCTGACGCTGCTTTGTCTTTCGGTTTTGAGGTGATGGCTCCAAACAAACCGATTTTGTGTTCTTCTAAAAGCTTGATGGTTCTGTCGGGCAGCGGGTTTCCTTCTTTGCACCAGAATTCCCATCCTATGTCGCCGGTGACATAATTTGCATCAAAGCCTGCTGCATCCAGCACTCTGATAGATTCTTCCAATACAACCTGACCAATTCCGTCGCCGGGCATGGCTACAATAGTTCTTTTTGACATATTCTTTTTGTTTTAAGGATTATCGGTGGCAAAGGAACAAAAAAATTATATTTGCACATTAATAAAAGGTGCTAAAACTGGAAAAAATCAGTAAAAGAAATCATGGTTGTTGTTTTTTTGAAATTTCTGATTCTCCTATTGCTGAATAATACACCAGCTGTTACGGTAAAAGAAAAAATGCCGTTCAAGCCAAAGATCAACCCTCCGGGGACTGTCTGGCTGCGCGATAGTCTGTTCATCGATGTGTCCCCGGTCAAAAACATAGATTATAAGGAATTCGAATCTTTTGTGCAGATCGCATACAGCAAAGAACTGCGCGACAGTATGAAAAACATGCCGCTGTTTGGAATCGATATGAACATTTTTCAGTCATACATGCGGCTTTGCGGGCCCGATAAGCAAATGGCTGCGAAAATGAAAGCTCCGCTCGAGGCTCCATTGAGCTGGGCCATGAATATGAACGAATATTACAATAGTTCCGATTTTCGCCATTACCCGGTGCTGCATATTTCATTTATTCAGGCTCAGGCTTTCTGTGAATGGCGGACCGATATGGTTATGCTGCTTTTTGCTGTTTCAAGTAAAAATGAAAAACAACGCGAAAAATTCTACAAAAAAGTCCGTTATCGGCTCCCAACAATTGAAGAATGGGAATATGCCATGGAAAAATTTAAAGGCAATACATACACCAATCTCGCTGTTTATGCTGGAGAACGATGTGCAACCATTGAAGCTGTCCCTCAGAAAAAAAATCTTGAATTCGTGTATATTCCCCACAATATTGCAGAAATGACTGCCTTGGAAAAAACTGCAGTCGGCTTGTCATGGCGCGATACCGATACGACGGATAATTATTCCAAAACCGTTTCTTATGCCGGTCCGCGCGACTGGCTGGGATTCCGCTGTGTGTGCGAAATTGTTGAATACTGATATGAGAAAACTGCTGCCATTTATTGTCGTTAGTCTGCTGTTGATTTCGTGCGGACGCAAACATCAGGTGCCGGAAAACATTAAACTTTTTCGTTACAACGAAGCTGCAGGTATTCGCTCGCTCGACCCGGCCTTTGCCCGCGACCAGGCCAACATCTGGGGTGTCAATCAATTATTCAACGGTCTGGTGCAACTCGATGATTCTCTTCAGGTAAAACCTTGCATAGCCAAATCGTGGGAAATTTCAGACGACGGCCTCCTTTATACCTTTCATCTCCGCAGCGATGTTTTTTTCCATCCATCCGAAGTGTTCAACAATCAAAAACGTAAAGTTATTGCCGCCGATGTCGATTATAGTTTACAAAGGTTGGCTGATGAAAAAACAGCTTCGCCTGGCAAATGGGTGCTGGGTAATGTTGCTTGTAAATCAGATGGGAAACTCGATATTATAGTATCAAATGATACTACTGTTGCCATTCGGCTGATAAAACCATTTGCGCCGTTTCTGAGTTTGCTCTCAATGCAATATTGCTCAGTCGTACCGCGCGAAGCTGTTGAGTTTTACGGAAAGGATTTCGGTCATAATCCGGTAGGCACAGGCCCCTTTTTGTTTAAATACTGGAAGGATGGACTCAAGCTCGTGTTATTAAAAAATCCAGACTATTTCGAAATCGACAAATCGGGAAAACGACTTCCCTACCTCGATGGCGTAGTGGTTACTTTTATTGTTGAAAAACACACCGCCTTCATGGAATTCATGCAGGGAAATTACGACATGATTTCGGGATTGGATCCAAATTACAAAGACGTATTGCTTGATGCCGCCGGAAATCTGAAGCCGGAACACAACAATAAAATGTACATGACCCGCATTCCATATCTGAACACAGAATATCTGGGCATTTCGGTTCAGAAAAGCGGTGGCGGAGCTGTTTCTGCGTTACAGGAACAAAAAATCAGACTGGCCGTCAACTACGGTTTCGATCGTCGCAAAATGATGCGTTACCTGCGAAATAATATCGGCTATCCCGGACTGTATGGAATGATTCCACCCGGATTGACTGGCTATGCGGAAGACAGCGAATTCTGCTTTGAATACAATCCTTCGAAATCCAAGCAGCTTTTGGCAGAAGCCGGATACCCCAATGGCATCGGATTGCCTGAAATTGTGCTGCAAACAACCGCGACTTATCAGGATTTGTGCGAGTATATTCAGCAACAGCTGGCCGAAATAAGCATCAAAATTAAACTCGATGTAGTACCACCCGCTACACTGCGCGAAATGGTGTCGCAATCAAAAAGTGGATTCTTCCGCGCCAGCTGGATTGCTGATTACCCGGATGCCGAAAACTACATGAGTCTGTTCTATAGCAAAAACGAAGTGCCCAACGGACCGAATTATACGCACTTCGCAAACGCAGAATTCGACCGGCTTTACGAAGAAGCGGTCAGCTCTTCAAATGACAGTCTGCGCGCAGAATTGTACGAAAAAATGAATCGAATCATTATGGAGCAAGCACCGGTGGTGGTGCTGTATTACGACATGGCTGTGCGCTTTGTAAGTAACCGCATCAAAGGTCTGGAACCGAATGCGATGAATCTGCTGGTATTGAAGAATGTGAGGAAGGAATAAGCATTGATTTCTATATTTTTGTTTTTCAAATTGCAAATGATGAATAAAGTTATATATTTATTAATCCTGGTCGCAATATATAGTTGCCATTCTCCTGAACAAAAGCAGTCAATAAAAAATTCTTCAATGAAGGATTCTGTTTATCATGAATCAACGAAAAACCTGCATTGGATAGCTGCTCTGGAAAAAGCCCCATATTTGAAAAAATCTGAACGCCTGACAAACGATGATTTATATGAATGTGTATCAAAAAAGTTTCTCAATGGAGAATTTGTGATAGATTCTCTTGAAAACAAAGCCAGAAAACACCTTAAGTTGGAATTGATCACGAAAGATGAATTCATTAATGAGCGAAAAAATACAATCAGCTATTTAATTTCAGATATTGAAATTTTTCCCAAAAAGAACGGCATCACTACGCTTCCATTTCCCGGAGGAAATGCTCAATATGTTGATGTGAATCCTGAGCTGGCTTCAATGAGGGAGTTTTACTATCGTGGACATTACAACAATCCTGATTTATACTTGATGTATGTTCAGTATTACGAGGCAGGTTGCAGTTACTGGCTTATTGATAAAAGCGACAGTGGCAGAAAAGCGGATTTCCCATCTTTGCCAATTTTTACTCCTGATAAGAAAACTATTATTTCCGTAGCTTTCGACCCATACAGTGATTCACATTGCGAACTAAAATTATGCTCCATTAATGGAAGCATAATTACAAAAGTATTTCAGGCTGAATTTGTTAATTGGGCTCCTTCTGCCGAAGAACAAGGCTATATGAGCTCTGAGGGAAGTTTTCGCATACCTATAATAAATTCAAAATTTGTTTGGACTCGAGAAGGTGGTTTAAACAAAAACTATCAGTATTTGAAGATTTCAATTTTATAATTTTCCTGTTTTCCTCACTTTTAAGATTATATAATTAATACTACTTTTCAACCGACTCAAACAATTTATAACCGCATAAAAAAAACCTCATAAACAATTGATAATCAATTACTTATGAGGTTTATTTTTGTGGTCCCACCAGGACTTGAACCTGGGACCTACTGATTATGAGTCAGTTGCTCTAACCAACTGAGCTATAGGACCCGTTTGGGAGTGCAAAGATAGAAAAAATCAATCAAATTTATTTTGTTCATTCAAATTTTGTGGTCCCACCAGGACTTGAACTTCGCAAACACTGAATAATAGCATTTTGCGAAAATAAATTTTCAAAAATTCACTCTATGGCTTTTTGGTATTATTGTTTTTCTGTTTACCTGCTGCGTTTTTTTTCGATTTTACATAAACCAGTTTTATAAACGATTTATCGGTCACCCGCTCATCAATTTCAAAATAGTCTGTTAGTGATTTAAATAGGGGCGTCAGTTTGTCGAACCCATAATTTCGGGGATCAAAGTCTGGTTTCTTTTTAATTAGCAATGTGCCTACATCGCCCAGAAAAGCCCAGCCATCCTCATCGGCCAAATCATCTACACTGGACTGTATGAGAACAATGGTTTTCGGATCGACTTTAGTTGAACTGACAGCCACTGATTTTTTCGATTTATCAGAAACGATTGATTGAGCAATTTCTGTTACAAGAGCGGTTTTCAGAATTTCGAGATAAATAAATTTATCGCAGGCAACAATGAAGGGATCCGGTGTTTTTTTCTCGCCAAAACCAAAGACTTTCATGCCCGATTCGCGCAGACGAATAGCCAGCCGGGTGAAGTCACTATCGCTCGATACAATACAAAATCCATCAACACGGCCGGTGTACAGAATATCCATCGCGTCAATAATCATGGCGGAGTCGGTCGCATTTTTACCCGATGTGTAGCCGTATTGCTGAATGGGTGTGATGGCACTTTCGAGCAACACACTTTTCCATCCCGACAAATTGGGGCGTGTCCAGTCGCCATATATGCGTTTAAATGTAGGTACACCATATTTGGCAATCTCTTCCATCAGCCCTTTTACATTCGCAAAGGGAACATTGTCGGCATCGATGATAACAGCCAGTTTTAAATCTTTTTTGGGTTCCATTGATCAAAATTTTTCAACGTTTTGTAACGTCATTCTTATCAAAGATACAATTATTTCAAATCAATGTAATTGCTCCGACGTGGTCCCGCAGAGTCAACGCATTTAAATGTAGGTAAATGCTTCATATTCCTGCATTCAGCGCAACCTTCAATTGCACAAAATCTGTGCATTTATTCTACTTGTGACACAGAGTCCCCTTTAGATTTGCCCCCGAATACATTTCAACGCAAATTCGTAGAAGTATTTCAAAATTCGGATTCAATTAACCGGAGGAATAGAGGTGAACTAAA